>JBDSAK010000435.1:0-8928 GCA_039922195.1 Mycobacteriales bacterium | reverse complement strand
AGCAAGGGTCGTGGTGTCCCGTTTCGCCAAGCTCGCCGTAGCGACCGTCGCGGCGACGCTGCTGCTCATCGGTCTCGGCGGGCTCGTGCGCGCCACCGACTCCGGCCTCGGCTGCCCCGACTGGCCGGGCTGCTACGGCAAGGTGCTCCCGCCCCCCGGTGACGCACATGCCTGGATCGAGCACATCCACCGCTACTGGGCTGGGGTGGTCGTCCTGTTGCTGGTCTGGCTCGCGCTCGAGGCGCGCCGCTCGGGCCAGCCGATCGCCGTACGCCGGGTGACGCTGTTCGGACTCATCCCGATCGTTGCCATGCAGGCACTTCTGGGCGCGCTCGTCGTCTGGATCAAGTTGCACTGGGTTTCGGTCAGCAGTCATCTGGCGCTGGCGCTGTCCATTCTCGGTCTCGCGACGTGGGTGGCCGTCGATGCGCTGCGGCGCGAAGGTCGGCTGCGCGCCGGCGGCGAGGGTTCACCGTCCCTGCAGACCTTCACCGCGGTGACCGCGGGTCTCGTCTTCGTCCAGATGATCCTCGGGTCGCTGGTGACCGGGTTCAACGCCGGCATGGCCTACGAGACTTTTCCGTCCTTCAACAATCGCGCCGTGCCGCAGTTCACCAAGGGCTTCGTCTGGCCCCAGTCGCTGCACGTCGGTCATCGGCTGGTCGCCTTCGTCCTGCTCGCGGGGGTCCTGGCGTTCGTGCTGCGGTCGCGCCGGCCGGATGTCGCCACCGTCGTGCGCCGCGCCGCGCTGCTCGCCCTGGCGCTCGTCGTCGTGCAGATCATCCTCGGCGTACTCAATCTTCGCTACGAGTTGTCGGCGTGGACGGTGGTCCCGCACCTCGTCGTCGGCGCGTCGCTGTGGGTCACCATGCTGGTCGCCGCGTTCTGCAGCCGGGCGTCACTGCCCGCGGTGGTCGATATCGACGAGACCCGCGCCATCGTGAGTACGCCGTGACCGCACTCGACACCGCGGCAGTGCCCGCATCGCCAGCCGACGCCGCCGGAAAGCGACGGCTCCGCGACGTAGTTGCTGCGTACGTCGCGCTGACAAAGCCGCGCATCATCGAACTGCTTCTCGTGACCACGGTGCCCGCGATGGTCGTCGCGGGGGAGGGCTGGCCCTCGCGGTTCTGGTGGCTCGTGCCGTCGACTCTCGTCGGCGGGAGTCTCGCCGCCGGCAGCGCCAACACGATCAACTGCTACATCGACCGCGACATCGACGACGTCATGAAGCGCACGTCGCGCCGGCCGCTGCCCGGGCATCTCGTCACGCCGCTGCAGGCGCTGCGATTCGGGATCATCCTCGGCGTTGCTTCGGTGGTCTGGCTCGGCGTGATCAACCTGCTCGCCGCCGCGCTCGGACTCGCCGCAATCCTGTTCTACGTCTTCGTCTACACACTCGGCATGAAGCGGTCGACGCCGTCCAACATCGTCATCGGGGGTGCGGCCGGCTGCATGCCGGTCGTGATCGGCTGGGCGGCTGTCACCGGCACGGTCGGCGTACCGGCGCTCGTGCTTTTCGGGATCGTCTTCTACTGGACTCCGCCGCATTTCTGGGCGCTCGCGCTGAAGTTCAAGGACGACTACGCAGCCGCTGGTGTGCCGATGTTGCCGGTCGTCGCCGGTGTCCGCGAGACGGCCCGACAGATCGTGCTCTACAGCGGGCTGATGGTGGCGATCTCGCTCATCCTCTATCCGGTCGCGCCCATGGGCCCGATCTATCTCGTTGCGGCCGTCGTACTCGGGCTGGTGTTTCTGGCCGAGGCGTGGCGGTTGTGGCAGCGCGTCGAGCAAGGCGCCGACCCGAAGCCCATGCGGCTGTTCCACTGGTCGATCACATATCTGACGTTGTTGTTCGCCGCGATGGCCGTCGACAAACTCGTCTCCTGACAATGCGCATACTGCGCCGGACGGCCATCGCCGTCGGCCTCGTGCTCATCGCGCTGATGGTCGTTCTGGCCCGGCTTGCCGGCGCCGACCCGACGGTCGAGCTGAGCCGGGAACTCCGAGACTCGGGCTACACCGATGCATCGGTCGTCGTCCTGCGCGGTGCCGGCGATGCCGGCGATGTGGTGATCAGGTACGACCCCGAGGGTCAGCCGGCCGAGGCCGTCAACACGCTCTCGCGCCGGGCTGCCGAGACGGCCTGGACCACCGGGCGGATCGAGACGGGGTCGATCTCGGTGCGGCCGCGCGGTGGCCAGCCGCTGGACGTGTCCGCGGCCGACCTGCCCGCTCTCGGTACGCCGCCCGAGCAGCGGCAGACCTACCGGAGGATCACCTCGCGGGCCCGCATCGTCATAGCGCTGGCATCCGTCGCCGTCCTGCTGTCGTTCGCGCTGGTCGTCCTCGCCACGATGGCAGCGGTGTCGATCGCCCGCCGCCGTACCCGAGCCCGCCGGATCTGAGCTCCAGCGCGCGATCAACGTGTCGACGCCGACCCGCCGCTTCACCCTCTCGCACGTTGATCAACTTCGACACGTTGATCCACCTGGCGTCGGCGATCAACGTGTCGACGCCGACCCGCCGCTTCACCCACTCGCACGTTGATCAACTTCGACAGGTTGATCCACCAATCTCAGCGGGCAGCGCGCAGGGCGTCCAGCTTGGCGTCGACGCGCTCGGTCTCGCGGCCTTCGTGGCGGACCCAGCCGACTGCCGCCAGCCCGATGGCGACCAGCATCAGGACGTCGCCGACGATCCACATGATCGCGCCCGCGAGTTGCTGGTCGTCGACGACGGCGGCGCGATCCCGGTACTCGAGGTAGGTCGGGTAGAGCGGCGACCTGCTCGAGTAGATCGCCAGGCCGAGCAGCGACTGGTAGGGCATCGCCAGACCCAGGTACAGCAGCCGAGCCGGCCACGGGAAGGAGCCGGGGACCGGGTCGCGGCGGATGACCGGCCACCAGAACAGCGCCGCTGCCGCCAGGTAGAGCAGGTGCTCGAGGCCGTGCAGCAGGGGATGACGCAGCGCTGCGTCGTAGAGCGAGGAGAAGTGGCTGGCGTACATGACGGTGGCGAACGTGACCCACGCGAGGACCGGATGACTGAGCATCTTCACCGGCCTGCTGGCGAGGGTGCGCAGCAGCACCCGCCGGCGTACGTCGGACGACGCTGCCTGGAGCGCGAGCGTGACCGGGGCGCTCAGCGCCAGCAGCGGCGCCGTGCCGAACAGCAGCAGCAGGTGCTCGACCATGTGGACGCTGAACCGTTCCTCGCTGAGCGTGGCGATGGGGGACAAGAGTGCGAGTGCCATCACGGCCATGGCCGCCGCGAAGTAGCGGACGCGGGTCGCGGCGACCGTTGCCCCGCGGCGCCTGGCCGAGCGGACGCCGTACCGGAACAGCGCGAGCATCGCCAGCATCCCGGCCACCACCGACGGGTCGAACTGCCACTGCAGTAGGACCGAGATGGGTGCGGCGGCCACGGGCATACCTTGAGGGTAAACGCGGGCGGCGCCGGGCTTGGCCATGGCCCGGCGGATAGGCAGCCGCGACACGGATGATCAAGTTGTTTCGCGTCCTACCGTCACCTAAGGTTTCACCGCTACCCCCCGTGCTGCTGACGACGGCAAAAGGCACCCTTTACGGCACCGCAGGACCCGCGGGTTCTGCTCTCGAGAGTGAGGCGAGCGTCCTCGTGCGACCCTTCGGTCGTCGGCTGCCCAGTGGTCCTCGACCATTCGGCGTTCGCGTTCTCGCCATCGCTGCCATGGGTCTGCTGACCGGCTGCGCCCCGACCGGCGGATCCGTGGAGAGCCGGGAGATCGGCGACTTCTACAACGTCGTGTTCTTCCTGGCGCTCGTCGTCTTCGTCGGTGTCAACGGCGCGCTTCTCTACTTTGTCACCAAGTACCGCCGCCGGCCGACCGACGTCGGCATGCCGCCGCAGATCCACGGCAGCACGATCGCGGAGGTTACCTGGACGGTCCTGCCCGCGCTCCTCGTCTTCGGCCTGTTCGGCATGAGCTGGTCGTCGATGCGCTCGGTCGACCGCAAGGACGAACCCCCGAACGTCACCGTCAACGTGCAGGGCTACCAATGGAACTGGGAGTTCGACTACGGCAACAACTTCAAGGTCAAGGCCAAGAAGGATGCTGACGGGAAGCCCCTGGTGCCGCTGATGAAGGTGCCGGTCGGCGAGCGCATCAGATTCGTGCTCACGTCCGACAACGTGATCCACTCGTTCTTCTTGCCCGAGATGCTGTTCAAGCGCGACGTCGTTCCCGGCCGTCTCAACCAGTTCGACATCACCATCGACAGCGCCGGCCTCTACAAGGGCCAGTGTGCAGAGTTCTGCGGCACCGACCATGCCCTCATGAACTTCCAGCTGCAGGCGCTCAACCGCGCCGACTTCGAAGCGTGGGTCAAGGACGAGAAGGCGAACTCGTGCGCGGGCGAGCCCGCGGGCACCCTGGAGCTCGCGTCGCCGCCCGGGCAGATTGCCTACGACAAGGACTGTCTCGTCGCGCCGGCCGGCCAGCCGGTCAAGCTCACCTACACCAACGGCGGCGGCCAGCCGCACAACGTGCTGGTGGTCAAGAGCGAGAAAGAACGAGGGACCCTCTTCGGCAAATCCGGCGACCCCATTCCCAGTGGGACCGAGACCGGCGAGATTGCCGCGCAGCCCGCAGGCCAGTACTTCTTCTTCTGCCAGGTCCACCCGGTGATGAACGGTACGTACAAGGTCCAATGACGACGTACCCTCGAAAGCACGCCATCCCGGGCGATCGCCCGTCTAGGAGGAACGCGTGACGACGCACGCTGAGAACGTCGGGTCCGTCTCGGTCAAGCAGCCCGTCGAGGCGAAGAAGCGCTCGGCGGTCCTCGACTACCTCACCACGACCGACCACAAGAAGATCGGCGTGATGTACCTCTGGTTCTCCTTCGGGATGTTCCTGGTCGGTGGGCTCTTCGCCCTGATCGTGCGGACGCAGCTGGCCAACCCGGACGGCGGCTTCGTCGACCGCGACACCTATAACCAGATGTTCACGATGCACGGCTCGATCATGCTGTTCCTGTTCATCATCCCGATCTGGAACGGCTGGGGTAACTACATCGTGCCGCTGCAGATCGGCGCGCTCGACATGGCCTTCCCACGGATCAATGCGCTGTCGTTCTGGATGCTGCCCGTCGGGGCAGTCACGATCCTGTCCGGCTACTTCACCAAGGACGGTTTCGCTGCCAACGGCTGGACCGAGTACCAGCCGATCGCGAGCTCCCACGCGCAGGCGCAGTCGCCGGGATCGGGCACCGACCTGTGGATCATCGGCGTACTGATCATCACGATCGCGTCGTCGCTGGGCGCGATCAATTTCCTCGTCACCATCTTCAAGATGCGCGCGCCCGGCATGACGATGTTCCGGATGCCGGTGTTCACCTGGAACATCGCGGTCACGTCGATCCTGGCGCTGCTCGCCGCGCCGGTGCTGATGTCGGCGCTGTCGATGGCCTTCATCGACCGCAACTACGGTGGGTCGTTCTTCGACCCCAACTTCGGCGGTGACGCGATCCTGTGGCAGAACCTGTTCTGGTTCTACAGCCACCCGGCCGTCTACATCATGATCCTTCCGGCGTTCGGCCTGATCTCCGAGGTGCTGCCGGTCTTCAGCCGCAAGCCGCTCTTCGGTTACAAGGCGTTCGTCTTCGCAACCATGGCGATCGGCGCGCTCGGCTTCAGTGTCTGGGCGCACCACATGTTCACCACCGGCGCCGTACTCCTCGGCTTCTTCGCCTTCATGACCAGCCTGATCGCCATCCCGACCGGCGTGAAGTTCTTCAACTGGCTGGCGACCCTCTGGCGCGGGCAGCTCAGCTTCCCGCCGCCGATGGTGTTCGCCCTCGGCTTCCTGTCGATGTTCCTCATCGGCGGCATCAACGGCATGTTCACCGCGCAGCCACCGATCGACTACGCACTGCACGACACCTACTGGGTGGTCGCGCACATCCACTACGTGCTCTTCGGCGGCTCGGTCTTCGCCGTCTACTCCGCGTTCTACTTCTGGTTCCCCAAGGTCACCGGGCGGTTCCTCAACGAGCGGCTCGGCTACATCCACTTCGCGCTGACGTTCCTCGGCTTCAACCTGACGTTCTTCCCGATGCATCTCCTCGGCCTCGCCGGCATGCCGCGGCGCATTGCCGAGTATGCGCAGAACCCCCAGTGGCAGGGCGCGAACGTCACCGCGACAGTGGGCGCCTTCCTCATCGCGATCTCGACGCTGCCGTTCATCTACAACGTCCTGCGTTCGATGCGGTACGGCGCACCGGCCGGCAGCGACCCGTGGGAGGGCAACTCCCTCGAGTGGTGGACGACGTCCCCGCCGCCGGTCTACAACTTCGCGTCGTTGCCGCCGATCCGCTCCGAGCGTCCGGTGCTCGACATGCGGCTGGAAGCGGAGGCCCGCGCGCGGCTCGAGGCGGAGAGCGCCGCCAACGCAGCGCCCGACCCCGGCTCGGCGCCCGTTTAGACCAACAGCACGGCAGCACCATTGACAGAGCACGCTACGACGAGGAGACCGCTTCGATGAGCAGCATCGCCACGACGCCGGAGACGGCGCTCGAAGGCGGCCGCCCGGCCGGCATGAGCATGCCGCTCCTCGGCATGGTGCTATTCCTCGCGTCCGAGGTGATGTTCTTCGCGGGGCTGTTCGGGGCCTACTTCAGTATTCGGGCCACCGCGGTCGACTGGCCGCCGGTCGGGCTCGAGCACCTGCACTGGCAACTGCCTGGCTTCTTCACCGTGGTGCTGGTCGTCTCCTCGTTCACGCTGCACCTGGCGCTCAACGCCATCAAGCGCGGCAATACCAGCGGGCTGATCATGTGGACCGGCGTCACCATCGTGCTCGGCGCCATCTTCCTGGCCGGGCAGCTCTACGACTACTCGACGCTGGACTTCACGATCCGCGACGGCGTCTACGGCACCACTTTCTTCACGCTGACCGGCTTCCACGGCGCGCACGTGTTCGGCGGGCTCTGCTACCTGGTCATCATGCTGGTCCGCGCATCGACCGGTCAGTTCACCCGGCACTCGCACGCCGCGGTCGAAGGTGCCTCGATGTACTGGCACTTCGTCGACGTGGTGTGGATCGTCCTGTTCCTGATCCTCTACGTGCTGAAGTAGGACGCCGTGCGCATCGCTTCGCGGGTCTTCGCAGCCATTGGCGTCTTCGCGTTCGCCGCGGCGATGCTCTTCCTCGCGGTCGGTCACGACCGCAAAGCGGTGCAAGGCACGCTGATTCTCGCGCTGTTCGGCCTGGCCAACATGTACCTGTGGCGGGTACTCGGCCACGGCGGGCGCTACGAGCTCGATGGCCTGGTCGTGCCGGGAGCAGCGTCGCTCGACGAGGTGCAGCACAACGATCCTGACTCGTTGCACCTGCCCGGCCCGAGCATCTTCCCGCTCGTCTACGCCCTGTCCGCCGGCCTGATCCTGATCGGGCTGTTCACCCATTACGGGTTGTCGTACGCGGGTCTGGCGCTGTTCGTCATCGCATCTGCCGGCTGGATCCGCGAGGCCGTCCGGGAGCACCGCTTCGCACAAGCTCACGGTGGCCACGACGACCACCTCGGAAAGTTCGACCACGCCGCGATCGAGCTCGCGCACCGAATCCGCGCATTCGGCAGCGCGCACGGCGGCGCGACGGCCAACGTCCAGCACCTAGGTCGCGGAGCCGCCCGCGTTGTCCTCGTCGGCGCCGACGGCGAGTGGGGCGATCTCGTCACTGGCGACATCGCCGCCGCACAGCAGGCATGCACGCTCGCCGGCGCCGAAGCGCCCACTGTCTGGCCCAGCGGACTCGGCCTACGGATGCGAACGGACCGCTCGACCTGGGAACAGATGGGCGGCGGCGTCGCGCCGGCCACCATCCACGGGCCGCGAGACGGCTACCTCCAGGTCGGCGCGCGGGTCTTTCTGTCGATCGGCGCGTTCGCCTTCGCCGCATCCGCGCTGTTCATGGCGGTGGGTCGCAGCAGGAGCTCGATCCAGGGCTCGCTGATCCTCGCGATGTTCGGCATCGCCAACGTCTACCTGTACGTCTTCATGCGCAATGCGCGCGGCGGGCCGGCCGACGAGGCGTACGCGGCGGCTAGCGGTATCTCCGCAGAGCAGATGGATCCCGATCCGGCGATGAACCCCGACGATATTCACCTGCCCGGTCCGAGCATCTGGCCGGCGGTGTTCGCGATCGCGGCTGGCATGATTCTCATCGGCTTGATCACCAATACCTACATCTCACTTGCGGGTGTGGGCCTGTTCGTCCTCGCCGCCGCCGGCTGGATCGCCCAAGCGGTCGGCGAGTACCGGTTGGCGCAATCCGGTGGCGGGCACGGCGAGCATTCTGTCGAGGATGGCGCCGTTCCGGTCGATCACATCAGCGCTGCGCAGACGCACTGACATCGGGTCGACCGGCGCTGGGGATCACTCCCAGCGGAACGTCAGCGCCGCCGCGACGACTAAGAGCGCGCTCCAGACGGCGAGCACCACGACCGCGTGAGCATCGAGGCGCCCGAGATCGAGCGCCGCGCGCAACCCGTCCGCGAGCGCCGCGGTCGGCAGCTCCCGAGCGAGGGCGCGCAGCGGCTGTGGCAGTTTCGCGAGCGGGACGATCAGTCCGCCGATCAGCAACAGGACGACGTACAGACCATTGGCCGCCGCCAGCGTCGCCTCGGCCCGCAATGTGCCGGCCATCAGCAGGCCGAGGCCGGAGAAACACACGGTGCCCAGCGCCAGCAGCAGCAGCGCGGGCGCGATCCCCTCGGCCGAGCCGCGCCAGCCCATCAGTGCGCCGACAGCGACGAGCAGGGCGATCTGGATCGCCTCCACCGCAAGCACCGCGAGGGTCTTTGCAGCGAGTAGCCCCCAGCGCGGCAAAGCGGTAGCCCCGAGGCGTTTGAGGACGCCGTACGAGCGTTCGTACGCCGTCGCGAT
>JBDSAK010000434.1:0-12757 GCA_039922195.1 Mycobacteriales bacterium | reverse complement strand
CCATGCCCTTTTCGCGCTGCAGGTCAGCGAGCAACTCCATGATCTGCGCCTGCACGGTCACGTCGAGCGCCGTTGTCGGCTCGTCAGCGATGAGAATGTCAGGGTCGAGCGCTATGGCCATGGCGATCATCGCGCGCTGCCGCATGCCGCCGGAGAACTGATGCGGGTAGTCGGCGTACCGGTCCTTGGCCGACGGGATCCGGACCCGGTCGAGAAGCTCGATCGCCTTCTTCTTCGCCTCGCTTTTCGACGTACCGCGGTGCACGCGGAACATCTCAGAGATCTGGTAGCCGACTGTGAACACTGGATTGAGCGCGGAGAGCGCGTCCTGGAACACCATCGCGATTTCCGCGCCGCGCAGCCGCCGCTGCTGATCCTGCGGCAGCTTCAGCATGTCCTTGCCCTTGTAGAGGATCTCGCCCTTCGTGACGAAGCCGGGCGGTGAGTCCAGGATGCCCATGATGGTCTGGGCGCTGACGCTCTTGCCGCAGCCGGACTCGCCGAGGATCGCCAAAGTTTCGCCCGCACGCAGGGAGTAACTGATCCCGTTGACCGCGTGGACGATCCCGTAGTCGGTGCGGAACTCGACGTGCAGGTCCCGAACCTCGAGCAGCGTCTCGCCGGTCGGCTCTATGGGTCGTTCTTCGAGGCGCTGTAGCGCGTTGGCCATACGTCAGCGCAACTTCGGGTCGAGGGCGTCGCGCAACGCGTCTCCCATCAGGATGAAGCTCAGGACCGTGACGACGAGGAACGCGCCCGGAAACAACAGCAGGTGTGGAGAGTTCTGGATGTGCGGCTGCGCCACGTCGATCATCAGACCCCAGGAGATCGCCGGAAGCTGCAGTCCCACGCCAAGGAACGACAACGCGGCCTCGGTCGCAATGTAGCCGCCAAGGGCAATCGTCGAGTAGACGATGACCGGCGCGAGTGCGTTCGGCAGGATATGCAGCCGCAGAATTCGCGCGTTCGACGCACCCATCGCTCTGGCCGCGGCGACGTAGTCCATCTCCTTGATGCTCAGAACAGACGACCGCATCAGGCGCAGCGTCGTCGGCCACCCGAAAAGCACGAGCACCAGGGCGACTGTCCACGCCTTCCGCTCGCGGAACAGGTTGAGCACGACGATCGCGCCCAGCACGGTGGGGATGCCGAAGATCACGTCGGTGAGCCGCGCGATGATGCTGTCGAGCCACCCTCCGTAGAAACCAGCGATCATGCCGAGCCCGCAACCGAGGACGACCGTACCGATCACGGTGAGCAGACCGACCATCATCGAGTTTCGTGTTCCGTAGAGCACCCTGGCGAAGTAGTCGCAGCCTTGGAAGTCGTAGCCGAACCAGTGCTCTGCGCTCGGCCGGACCCTCGACTTGGACAGGCTGCAGCCCTTGCGGGGATCCACGTCGGTGAACAGGCCAGGCGCGATCGCGATGATCACGAGGACGAGAATGAGCAGGGCGGAAACGACGAAGAACGGGTTCTTGCGCAGCTGACGCCAGGCGTCGCTCCACAGGCTGGCCTCGCGCAGCGACATGTCGCCACCGGCGGCGCCGGTGATCTGCGACGCCGTCGCCAAGTTCTTTGTGTCGCCGCTGCGGGGCTGCGCCGTGGTCGCAACGAGGCCTTCGGATGGCCGGTCGTCGGTTGGGTTACTCATACCGGATCCGTGGGTCTAGGACGGCGTACAGGATGTCGACGACCAAGTTACACAGGATGAAGACCAGCACCAGCGCGGTCACGATACCCACGACGATCGGACCCTCCTGCGTTCGCACCGCCCGAAAGACTTCGCCGCCGACACCCGGCAGGTTGAAGATGCCCTCGGTGATGATCGCACCGCCCATCAGCGAGCCGATGTCGATGCCCAGAAACGTCACTACCGGAATGAGACTGTTGCGCAGGGCGTGCCGCCCGATCACCAGGCGCGTGGGCAAGCCCTTTGCCCTGGCGGTGCGCACGTAGTCGTTGCGCAGGTTCTCGACCAGGCTCGTCCGGGTCAGCCGGGCGACGAAAGCGAGCGACAGGGACGCGAGGATCAGACCGGGCAGGATGTAGCTCTTGGTGCCGTTCTGGATTCCGGCAATCGGAAACCACCTGAGTTTGAGCCCGAGCGTGAGCTGCGCGACGAAGCCGAGCACGAAGGAGGGAATGGCCACGACTGCGGTTGTCGTCACCAGGACGAGATTGTCGAGGAAGGAGCCACGGCGCAGACCGGCGAGGACACCGGCAATCAGCCCGAATAGTGCCTCGAACAAGAACGCCCACAGCGTGAGCCGGATCGTGACCGGGAATCGCTGCTTCATGATGTCGGACACTTCGCGGCCGGAGAAGGCTCGGCCGAAGTCACCCTTCGCGAGGTTGCCCATGTACTTGCCGTACTGCACCGGCAGCGGATCGTCGAGGTTGTAGCGCTCCCGAAGTGTGCGCATGACCGCCGCGCTTTGTGGCCGATCACCGGACAGCGCGCGGATGGGGTCGCCGGGGATGGCGTAGACCATCCAGAAGATCAGAAAGGTGGCCCCGATGAAGACCGGGATCACCTGGAGTAGCCGGCGGAGCACGTATCGGCCCACGCGCCTCCTGCCCTCGGCTGGGGCTGCCGGAACGAACCGGCGGCCAGCATCACGTTTCGCTCGAAGACCGAGGTGCGCCCGGACTTGGTCCGGACGCACCTCGCCGTCGATCCGTGCATTGTTGCGCTGCGCCTAGGCGCTGGCAACGCCTAAGTACTACTTGACCTCGACGTTGGCCAGCTGGATGTTGCCGAACGCGTCGATGACGACGTTCGCAACCTTCTCCGTGTGCACAGCCTGCTGCGTCGCGAAGAACATGGGAATGTTCGGCATGTCCTCGAGAATCAGGTCCTCAGCCTGCTGGTAGAGCTTGATGCCGTCGTCGACCGACGCGGCCTTGTTGCCCTCCTGGATGAGCCGGTCGACCTCCTTGTTGCTGTATTTGAAGCCGTTCGAGGACGCCCCGGTGCTGTACAGCGGCTCGAGGTAGTTCTGCGGTGACGGGTAGTCCATGCCCCAGCCGAGGCGGTACGGGCCGTCCACCTTGAACTCGTCGACGAGCGGGAGGTACTGCGCGAAGTCCAGGGCCTTGAACTTGACGTCCTTGACGCCGAGGTTTTCTTTCCACATGTTCGCGACCGCCTCGGTCCACGCCTCGTGACCGGCGCCACTGTTGAACCAGATGGTGATCGGCCCCTCGATGCCGCCGGCAGCGTCGTAGAGCTTCTTGGCCTCTTCCGTGTTGAACACGCACGCCTTGCAGACGTCCTTGCGCGAACCGGCCACCACCTCGGAGATGATCGACGTCGCGGGAGTGCGAGTGCCGTTGAAGATGGTCTTGGTGATCGCCTCGCGGTCGATCGCCATCGACAGCGCCTTGCGCAGGTCCTTCTTCGCATCGCCGCCGAACCGCTTGTCATAGAGCGGGAAGCCCATGTAGGTGAACGTGGAGCTGGTGTAGTTGATGTTGCGGCCGGGGAAGTCGGCCTCCATCGTCGGGATCTTCTCCGGCGGGATCACATCGATGATGTCGACGTTGCCCGCTTGGGCGTCGATGTAGGCGGTGGTGACTTCCTTGTAGATCTTGAATTCGACGCCGGCAGCCTTCGCCTTGGTGCCCTTGTAGTCGGGGAATTCCTTGAGCTTGATCGATGTGTCGTGCTCCCACTTGCCGTCCATCATGAACGGGCCGTTGCCGACCGGCGCCTGCTCCCAGTTCTTCGCGCCGTCAGCACCGCCCTCGAGCGCGGCCTTGGGCATCGGGTAGTAGGCGTTGTAGCCCAGCGTCAGCGGGAACTGGCTGAACGGCTCGGTGAGGGTCACTTCGATGGTGGTGTCGTCGACGGCCTTGAGACCGGACATGGTCTTTCCCTTGGGCGCGACTTCGACAACCGGCGGGGAAGCGCTCGGGTCGGCTGCGGTGCCCTGCAGATCGGCCCAGCCGGCGATCTTGTTGTAGAACGTGTTGTTGTTCTGCGCGTTGGTGCTCAGCGCACCGTAGTTCCACGAGTCGACGTAGCTCGCGGCGGTGACCTTCTCGCCGTTGTGGAAAGTCCAGTCCGGCTTGATCTTGATCGTCCAGACCTTCTGGTCGGTGGACTCGATCGACTCTGCCATCTCGTTGACCGGGGAGCTGTCTTCTGCCTTGTAGCTGATCAGGCCGGTGAACAGGCCGGAAAGCACGAGGTTGCCTTCGGACTCGTTGGTGTTGCTGGGCATCAGGTGCTCAGGCTCACTGAGGAACACCGAGTACGTGCCAGACCCGGCTGCCGGCGCTTCCGACTTGGGAGCTTCCGAGCTGGAGCTAGGGGCTTCCGAGCCGGGCGCCGTCGAACTGGGGGCGGTGGAGCTGGGGGCGGCGGAGCTGGGGGCGGCGGAGCTGGGCGCAGCGTCCGGAGTCTTCTTGTCCTTGTCGTTGTTGCACGCTGTCCCCAGTAGGGCGAGCAGTACGACGGGCGCGATGAGCACCCTCCGTTTGTGGAAGCTCTGCACGATTGAATCCTCCCTTTCCCGCAGCACTGCGGGAGACGCCAGACGCTTCGCGGGGGTTCCCGCTCATAGGTCCTGCTGCGACTATCGTTGGCGCATGTCGCAAATGTCGAGTGCCACAGGGCCGAAGCGACCGAATCGTAACCAAGTGGTTACCTAAGGGGCGGCAGGAGAGCCTTCGCACAAAAGGGGCACCCACCGCAGAGATTGCGCTCAGTCGGGTGAGATTTCGAACAGATTGCGGACAGACCGTAGCAATTTGGTCACTTAACGTAACCAGAACGGGGTTCGAAAAACTACCCGCGCGCGCCGCGAACGATCGCCGCGAACTCTTCTCCGTCGAGGCTCGCTCCGCCCACCAGGCCGCCGTCGACGTCCGGCATGGCCATCAATCCGGCGATGCTCGACCCCTTTACCGAACCGCCGTAAAGAACGCGGGCGCCCTTCGCGATCTCCTTCGAGTAGAGATCACTGAGCCGCGCGCGGATCGCCGCGCAGACCTCCTGTGCATCCTCTGGCGTCGCCACCTCGCCGGTGCCGATGGCCCAGACCGGCTCGTAGGCGACGACCAAGCTGGCCGCCTGGTCAGCGTCGAGTCCATCGAGCGCGCCGTCGACCTGCGCGAGGGTATGCCCCACGTGCTCCCCCGCTTTGCGGACGTCGAGTCCTTCCCCGACACAGAGGATCGGCACCAGCCCGTGCTCGAACGCGGCCGCGACCTTGCTGCGCACTATCCCGTCGTCCTCGTGGTGGTACTGGCGTCGCTCCGAGTGTCCGACGACTACGTACGTGCAGCCGAGCTTGGCGAGCATGGGGCCGCTGATGTCGCCGGTGTAGGCGCCGCCGGCGTGCGGTGAGAGGTCCTGGGCGCCGAACTTGAGAAGCAGCTTGTCGCCGTCGACCAGGGTCTGCACGCTGCGCAGGTCAGTGAAGGGCGGGAGGAGCACGACCTCTACTGCTTCGAGCTCGGCGGAGTCGAGTCCGAAGGCGAGCTTCTGCACCAACTGAATGGCCTCGAGGTGGTTGAGGTTCATCTTCCAGTTGCCGGCCATCATCGGCATGCGAGCGGACATGTCGTGCTGCTCCTTTGTGTCTGTCGGGCGGACTAGTCCTGGAGCGCGGTGACGCCGGGCAGCTCGCGTCCCTCGAGAAATTCCAGTGACGCGCCCCCACCTGTCGAGATGTGCCCGAACTGGTCGTCGGTGAGGCCGAGCTGGCGGACGGCCGCCGCGGAGTCCCCGCCGCCTACGACCGACAAGCCTGACGTTGCGGCAACAGCCCGGGCGATGCCGAGCGTGCCGACCGCGAACGGCTTCATCTCGAAGACCCCCATCGGACCGTTCCAGAAGACCGTCTTCGCGTCGGCGAGTGCCGCGCTGAAAGCCTCGACGGTGCGCGGCCCGATGTCGAGCCCTTCCATGTCAGCCGGAATCGCGTCGGCGGCGACAACCTTGGTGTTGGCCGTCTCGCTGAACGCGTCGGCGACCATGATGTCCACCGGCAGCACCAGCTCGACGCCCCGCTTGTCGGCCTCGGCGATCATGCCCCGCACGACGTCGACCTGGTCGGCCTCGAGCAGCGATCCGCCGACCTCGTGACCCTGCGCCTTGAGGAACGTGTAGGCCATGCCGCCGCCGATCAGCAGCCGGTCGACGACGCCGAGCAGGTTCGTGACGACGCCGAGCTTGTCGGAGACCTTGGCGCCGCCGAGCACGACGACGTACGGCCGCTCCGGCTCGTCGGTCAAGCGGCGCAGGACGTCGAGCTCCTTGGCGACGAGATAGCCGGCCGCGTGCGGCAGGAGGGCAGGGATGCCGGAGACGCTTGCGTGCGCGCGGTGTACGGCGCCGAACGCGTCGCCGACGTACAGCTCGCCGAGGTCGGCCATCTGCTGAGCCAGCGCCGCATCGCCCTTGGTCTCGCCCGGTTCGAACCGGACGTTCTCGAGCAGCGCCACCTCACCGTCGCCCAGCGCGGCAACCGTCGCCTGGGCACTCTCGCCGACGACGTCGGTCGCGAACCGGACCGGGCGGCCCAGCAGTTCCTCGAGCCGCTTGGCCACCGGTGCGAGCGAGTACGCCGGGTTGACTTCGCCCTTGGGCCGGCCGAGGTGAGCGAGCACGATCGCTCGCCCGCCGCGGTCGACGATGGAGGAGATGGTCGGGACCGACGCACGGATGCGCCCGTCGTCGGTGATTCGGCCGTCTTCGAGCGGGACGTTGAGGTCGCTGCGGACCAGCACTCGCCGGCCGGCGACCTCCAGGTCGTCGACTGATCGCATCGGGCGCGTTCCTTAGAGCTGCTGGCCGACGAGCCCGGACAGGCTGGCGAGGCGGCTCGAGTAGCCCCACTCGTTGTCGTACCAGCCGACGACCTTGACCAGCTTGCCGTTGGTCATCGTCAGCGAGCCGTCCACGATGCACGAGTGCGGGTCGCCGACGATGTCGGAGCTGACGATCGGGTCCTCGGTGTAGCGCAGGTACTCGGAGAGTGGACCGCTCGACGCGGCCTTCTGGTACGCCGCCTTGACCTCATCGGCGGTGGTATCGCGCTCGACCTCGACGACGAGGTCGGTCACCGAACCGTCCGGCACCGGCACGCGCATCGCGAAGCCGTCGAGCTTGCCCTTGAGCTCGGGAATCGCGAGGGACACGGCCTTCGCGGCACCCGTCGTGGTCGGGATGATGTTCTGCGCGGCCGCGCGGGCCCGGCGCAGGTCCTCATGCGGGAAGTCGAGGATGACCTGGTCGTTGGTGTAAGCGTGGATCGTCGTCATGAAGCCCTTGACGATGCCGAAGTTGTCGAGCAGCACCTTCGCGAGCGGCGCGACACAGTTGGTCGTGCAGGAGGCGTTGCTGATGACGTGGTGGTTGGCGTGGTCGTACTTGTCGTCGTTGACGCCCATGACGATCGTGATGTCCTCGCCCTTGGCCGGCGCGGAGATGATGACCTTCTTGGCGCCGCCGACCAGGTGCTTGGCGGCGTCTTCACGCTTGGTGAAGCGGCCGGTCGACTCGATGACCACGTCCACCCCGAGGTCACCCCACGGCAACACGGCAGGGTCGCGCTCGGAGAGCACTTTGATCTGGCTGTCGCCGATGTTGATGACGCCGTCTCCCGCACTGACGTCGTGCGCGAGGGTGCCGAGAACCGTGTCGTACTTCAACAGGTGGGCGAGCGTCTTGGTGTCGGTGAGGTCGTTGACCGCAACGATCTCGACTGCACCCGCCGACTGCTTTTCGACTGCGCGCCAGAAGTTACGACCGATCCGGCCGAAGCCGTTCACACCCACTCGTACTGCAGCCACCGGGGTACTCCATCTCTAGAAATGCGGGGAAATCACTCATCGAATCCCGTGCCTGCGGCTCGAAATCGAGCGTCAGGAACCGTTTCCAGCTTACCGGGACCGCACGTCCCGCCGCGACCCCCGCAGCCGTGATCCCTCTCACTCCCCCGTGCCGGAGAGCGCTATTCCTCCTGAGTGGATCACTTTGTCAAAGTCGCACCTGGATCCCCCGCGTGGATCCAGCTCCAGGTTTGTCGAAGTGATCCAACTCGGGGGTCGGGTAGGGCGCTGCGAAGGAGGCAACGGGTCGGTCAGTCGTCCGGCAGCGCAGCGTCGCCCACAAGTTCTTCGAGCGACGTGCCATCGGCGCCAGCGCGCTTGTCGGCCAGCGCGAGCAGCCGGCGGATCCGGCCGGCGACTGCGTCCTTGGTCAGCGGCGGGTCAGCCAAGCCGCCGAGCTCCTCGAGCGAGGCCTGGGCGTGTTCGAGGCGCAGGCGGCCGGCCGCGAGCAGATGATCGGGTGCGTCCTCGTCGAGCAGCTCCAGCGCCTTCTCGACGCGTGCGCCCGCGGCCACGGCCGCGCGCGCGGAGCGCCGCAGGTTGGCATCATCGAAGTTGGCCAGCCGGTTGGCGGTCGCCCGCACCTCGCGGCGCATCCGGCGCTCCTCCCAGGTCAGCACCCCTTGGTGCGCGCCGAGCCGAGTGAGCAGAACGCCAATGCCCTCGCCGTCGCGGACCACGACGCGGTCAACGCCGCGCACCTCACGTGCCTTCGCGGACACGCCTAGCCGCCGGGCCGCTCCGACGAGAGCGAGCGCTGCCTCCGGTCCGGGACAGGTGACCTCGAGCGAGCACGAGCGACCGGGTTCGGTCAGGGAGCCGTGGACCAGGAATGCGCCGCGCCAAGCGGCCGCAGCATCACACACTGCGCCTGACACGACTGCGGGGGGCAGTCCGCGCACAGGCCGCCCATGAGAGTCGAGCAGCCCGGCAGCCCGGGCGAGCGCATCGCCGTCCGTCGCGACGCTGAGCACGTAGCGATTGCCGCGGCGCAGGCCCCCCGCAGCGAGCACCTTCACCGAGGTCTTGTGCCCGAACAGCTCGACGATGTCCTGCCGCAATCGGCGCGCCGCAGCACCCGTGTCCAGCTCCACCTCCACGACGATCTTCCCCGCGACGAGGTGCAGGCCATTGCCGAAACGGAGCACCGCCGACAGCTCAGCCTTACGACAGCAGGGTTTCGTGACGCTCACATGCGCGAGCTCGTTCTTGATTGCGGCGGTCATTGCCACGGTGACGTGTCGTCTCCCCTCACGGGTGTTCGGTGGGGCCGATGATGTCGCGATACGCCGCCGCGAGCAGAACTGGATCGTGCCGCGCGGGATCGGTACGTGACGCAACTTCGGTGAATCGCACCAGACCTCCGAGCTCAGCGGTCGTAGTCATCAGACCATCTCGGTCAAGTACCGATGTGTCGGCGATCACGTGGTCGAGGCGCAAATCCGGGACGTGGCCACGCAGCGCCTCGAGATGCGCCTGGGGCGAGAATCCAAAGGTCTCCCCTGTCTGCGGCGAAAGGTTGAGCGACAAGATGACCTCCGCCGGGGTCTTGACGATGGCGTCACGTAGCTCCGGCACCAGCAGATGCGGCAGCACGGACGTGAACAGGGATCCCGGCCCGAGTACGACGAACTGTGCGGCTAGTACCGCGGCAACCGCTTCGGTGCAGGCAGCCGGGGATCGCGGCACGAGCTCGACGCTGCGCACGCGGCCGGTGGTTGTGGCGACCTCGTGCTGGCCGCGCACCTCCATGATCGCGTCGGCCGTGGCGAGGCCAGTCACCTGCGCGACGATCTCGATCCGCTCGGTGGTCATCGGCAGGACCCGGCCGCGCACACCAAGGAGCCGACCGCAGTAGTCAAGGGCTGCCAGCTCTGATCCGAGCACCGCAGCCAGCCCGACCATCACCAGGTTGCCGACGGCGTGCCCGGCCAGCGGGCCCGCGTCGTATCGGTGCTGGAACAGCCGCGACCAGGTGCCGGCCCATTCGTCGTCGCCGGCAAGCGCGGCGAGCGCCATCCGCAGGTCTCCCGGCGGGAGCACGTCGAGGTCGCGCCGCAACCGTCCCGACGATCCGCCGTCATCCGCAACCGTGACGACGGCGGTCAGATCGCCGGTCAGCGTCCGCAAGGCGCGCAAGCTCGCGGCCAACCCGTGGCCGCCGCCCAGCGCTACGACAGTCGGCGCTACGACAGTCGGCGCTACGACTGTCGGCGCTACGACAGCCGGCTCCGGCACCGGGGGGCCGGTCGTCGAGCTCACTCCCGACCCAGATCGCGATGGATGACCTTGATCTCGGCGCCCGCGTCGGCGAGCCGCTCGCCGAGTTGCTCGGCCATCACCACGCTGCGGTGCTTGCCGCCCGTGCAGCCGACCGCGAGTGTCAGGTAATGCTTGCCCTCGTGCAGGTAGCCGGCCTTCTGCAGCCCGAGCAGCTCGGCGTACCGGTCGAGGAACTCGATCGCGCCGGGCTGCCCGAGAACGTAGTCGCGGACGTCCTCATCTTGTCCGGTGTGCGGCCGCAAGTCGGGAATCCAATGCGGGTTGGGCAGGAATCGGCAGTCGACCACCATTTCCGCGTCGACCGGCAGGCCGTACTTGTAGCCGAACGAGACCACAGTGATGCGCAACGCCTCGCTCTGCCCGACGGAGAACACCGAGTCCATCCGGTCACGCAACTGGTGGACGTTGAGGTCGGTGGTGTCGACGACGAGGTCGGCCATCCCGCGCAACTCCTCGGTGAGCGAGCGCTCGCGTTCGATGCCGTCGATCAGCCGGCTGTCTCCCTGCAGCGGATGCGGCCGGCGCACGTGCTCGAACCGCCGCACCAGTGCGCTGTCATTCGCCTCGAGGAACAGGATGTAGGGCTTGACCTGCGCCCGCTGCAGTTGCTCGAGCCCTTCGCGCAGATCGGCGAAGAAACCGCGCCCGCGTACGTCGACCACGACGGCTACCTGGGCGATGGCACCGTGAGAACGGGACGCTAGCTCGGCCATGGTGCCGAGCAATGACGGGGGCAGGTTGTCGACGACGAACCACCCCAAGTCCTCGAGACACCGCGCCGCCTCGCTGCGGCCGGCGCCGGAGAGGCCGGTGATGATGACCATCTCGAGGGTTGCGGACGGCTCCTCGTTCACTACGTGGCCTCCACGGCGGCGTCGACTGCTCCCCGCGAGAATGCCACGTCCTCGACGTCGAGGACTTCTCCTGTTGACGCATCGACAGCAGGCACGGGGATCTCCGCCGAAAGCACGGCCGCGATCGCGGTCGCCGTGACGCGCCCGATGCCCGGCACCCGCGCAATCTCGTCGGCTGTCGCGACCCGCAGGCGCTTGACCGATCCGAAGTGCTTGAGCAACGCCTTCCGGCGAGTCTCACCGAGCCCGGCGATCCCGTCGAGAGCGCTGACGGTCATGGCCTTGCTGCGCTTGCTGCGGTGATAGGCGATCGCGAATCGATGTGCCTCGTCGCGCACGCGCTGCAGCAGGTAGAGGCCCTCACTGGTGCGGGCCATGATCACCGGCTCGTCGAGTGCCGGGAGCCACACCTCCTCGAGTCGCTTCGCCAGCCCGCACAATGCAACGTCGTCGACGCCGAGGTCGGCCAGCGCGCGCGCGGCGGCGGCCACCTGCGGCGGTCCACCGTCGACGACCACGAGGTTGGGTGGATATGCGAATCGCCGCGGCTTGCCGATCTCGTCGGTGAGCGACTCCGTAGACGCCGGGTCGCCGATACCGCGGTCGTTGCCGACAAGGGCAAGCTCGCTGCTCTGCACCCGCTCGTCGACGTACCGGCTGAACCGCCGGTGGATGACCTCGTAGATGCTCGCCACGTCGTCCTGCCCGTCGACGCCCTTGATGGCAAACCGCCGATACTCGCCCTTGCGCGGCAAGCCGTCCTCGAACACCACCATCGACGCAACCACGCTGGTGCCCTGCAGGTTGGACACGTCGTAGCACTCGATCCGGAGCGGCGCATCAGGGAGCCCCAGGGCCTCCTGGATCTGCTGGAGCGCTTGGCTGCGAGCTGTCAGGTCGCCTGCGCGCCGCAGCTTGTGCAGTTGGAATGCCTGGGCTGCATTGCGCCGCACCGTATCGTGCAAGGCCTTCTTGTCACCGCGTTGCGGGATGCGTACGTCGACGGCCGAGCCGCGCTTGCTGGTCAGCCACTCGGCGAGCGCATCGCAGTCGGTCGGCATGACCGGGACGAGCACCTCGCGCGGCACGTCGGGCGACACGTCGCCGTAGAGCTGCTCGAGAAAACTGGCGACCAGCTGTGCCTGGTCCATGTCCTCAACGCGGTCGACGACCCAGCCGCGCTGCCCGCGCACACGTCCGCCGCGGACGAAGAACACCTGGAACGCCGCTTCCAGCGGGTCTTCGACGAAGGCGATGACGTCAGCGTCGGTGCCGTCGGCGAGGACAACGGCCTGCTTCTCCATCGCGCGCCGCAGAGCGCCGAGGTCGTCACGCAGACGTGCTGCTCGCTCGTAGTCGAGCGTGTCTGCGGCGGCCGCCATCTCGCGTTCGAGGCGGCGAATGTATTCGCCGGTGCGGCCGGTCATGAACGCACAGAAGTCGTCGACTATTGCCCGGTGTTCTTCGGCGCTGACCCGTCCGACGCAGGGGGCTGCACACTTGTCGATGTAGCCGAGCAGGCACGGCCGGCCCACTTGGCTGGCCCGCTTGAACACTCCGTTCGAGCAGGTGCGCAATGGGAAGACGCGCAGGAGCAGGTCGAGCGTCTCGCGGATCGCCCAGGCATGCGCATACGGGCCGAAGTAACGCACGCCCTTGCGCTTCGGGCCGCGCATGACCATCGCGCGCGGGAAGTCGTCGGACAGCGTGACGGCGAGGCTGGGGTAACTCTTGTCGTCGCGGTATCGAACGTTGAAGCGCGGGTCGTACTCCTT
>JBDSAK010000433.1:0-3601 GCA_039922195.1 Mycobacteriales bacterium | reverse complement strand
AGCTGTCGACCTGCCCGTCGTGGTCGGCGAGCAGTGCCAGTCGCGCTGCCGGCTTCACCAGCTCGCCTTCGGTGGTCGTCGTCCAGCGGATTGCGGCGATGACGTCACCCTCGCCGCGGCCGAAGAGCGTCACGTCGTAGACGCCTGCATGCCCTGCCGGTTTCAGCGCGAATAGGTGGTCACCCGTGGACTCGACAGTGGCCGGCTGACCGATGCCGCAGAAGCCCTTGCCGGCCGCGCGGAATGTCGCCTCGAACGACCAACCGTCGAGGGGGAACTCGATCGTCACGTTCTCGGCGGCACCGATGTCGACCGGCTTGTCCGGGGGTACTCCGTCGACGCACGCGTTGCGGTAACAGAACGTGTGCGGCTCCACCGAGACCGACTTGTCGCCGTACCGCACCGTGATGGCCGGCGGTCGCTGGATTTCCGGTTCGCCGCCGTAGCCGCGCTCTTCCTCCTGGGCCGTCGGCGCGGGCGTGGATGCGGCAGCCGCTGGTTGCGGCGATTCGGCACCGGACGACGACAGCGTCGCGCTCGGCACCGGCTCGGCGGCGGGTGCTGCAGGGTCGCCGTTGCCGCAGGCGATGAGCGCGCAAGCCGCGAACAGGGCGACGGTGTGGGCGAGGCGAGAACGCGGCACGGTCATGCTCCTTGGACGCGCTGCCCGCGAGCGCGGTTCCGCCGCATCAGATCACAGCGATCGGCTAGCGTGCGCCACGGAGGTGTGCGGGTGCCTGGTGGCCCTCCCGGTCTTCAAAACCGAGGTGGCCGAGTATCTCGGTCAGGCGGGTTCGATTCCCGTCCACCTCCGCCAACATGCTGAGGAGTCGCGTGGCTGACAACACCGACGCGGACACGCCGGTCTGGTCGCCGTGGCGGGTCGTGGTCGGCTTCGGGCTGATCAGCCTGGCCGCGGACATGGTGTACGAGGGTGCCCGGTCCCTCTACGGCCCGTTGCTTTCTTCCCTCGGTGCTTCCGCGCTGGTCGTCGGTCTGGTGGCCGGTGCCGGCGAAGCGGTCGCGCTGGTGCTGCGGATCGTTTCGGGGCCGATGGCCGACCGCACCCGCCGCTACTGGGCGCTGACACTGGTCGGCTACGCACTCACTGCGATCTGCGTGCCGCTGCTCGCCGTCACGCCGTTCCTTGGTGCGGCGGGACTGGCAGTGGCAGCGGCGTTGATCCTCATCGAGCGCTTCGGCAAGGCGGTGCGCAGCCCGGCCAAGTCGGCGCTGCTCGCCGACGCGGCGAGCCACGTGGGAATGGGCCGCGGACTCGGCGTACACAAGGCACTCGATCAGATCGGGGCGCTGGCCGGGCCGCTCCTTGCCGCCGCGTTGATCGCGCTGAGCGCCGGCCGGCTGTGGCCGGGATTCGCCGTGCTGGCCATCCCTGGCGCGGCCTCGATGGTGCTGCTGTTCGTCACCCGAAGCCGGGCACCGCAGCCGGTCTCACCTGGGCCGGTCTCATCTGGACCGGCCGTAGCGGCAGCACTGCCGGGCGCGCGCCAGGCCCGCGTCCCGCTCCCACCGAACTTCCTGCGCTTCGCCGTCGGCACGTCGTTGTGCACCGCGGGCCTGGTCGCGTTTGCCCTGATCAGCTTTCACCTCGTCGAGCGCGACTTGCTCAGCGCCGCCGGCGTACCCGTGGTGTACGCCGGCGCGATGGCTGCCGGGGCATTGGCAGCGCTAGCTACCGGTGAGGCCTACGACCGCTTCGGTGCGCGCGTCCTGTTGACGCTGCCGTTCCTGGTGGCTGGCGTTCCTGGGCTGGCCTTCGGCCACTCACTGAGATTGGTCGTGTCCGGCGCGCTGCTGTGGGGCGCTGCGGTCGGCGTACAGGACTCGACGGTCAAAGCGCTGGTTGCCGACCTCGTGCCACGTGACCGCCGCGCCACGGCGTTCGGGGTCTTCGCCGCGGTGCAAGGCGCCGGCGCGCTGGTCGGCGGCGCGGCGGCCGGCGCGCTCTACGAGCGCTCGATCCCCGCGCTCGTCGCCGTGACCGCCGTCGTCCAGGTGGTGGCGCTCGTGCTGTTGGTCTCCGTCGTGCGACGGCACGCGGATCAGGTCATCGCGGCGTAGCGTCGTAGCGCCTCGGCTCGCTCACTGGCATGGTCGACCACTCGCTCGGGGTACCCCGCCGGCAGTCCGCCCGGCGCGGCCCACGGCTCGTGGATCCACTCGTCGGGGACGCCGCGCAGCTCCGGCACCCAGCGACGCACGTAGGCGCCCGTCGGGTCGTGCGTCTTGCCCTGCAGCACCGGGTTGAAGACGCGGACGTACGGCGCCGGGTCCGTCCCGGTGCCGGCCACCCACTGCCAGCCGAGATAGTTCGACGCGAGGTCGCCGTCCACGAGACCTTGCATGAAAGCGCGCGCTCCGCGCTGCCACGGCAGGTGCAGGTCCTTCACCAGGAAGCTCGCGACGACCATCCGCACGCGGTTGTGCACCCAGGCCTCACCGGCGAGTTGGCGCATTCCGGCATCGACGATCGGATAGCCGGTACGACCGGTCAGCCACGCGTCGTACAGCCGGTCGGCCTCGATCCCCTCATCGGTCATCATCGCGTCCATCGCCGGTCGCACGGCGCGCCGCGGCACCTCCGGCCGGTGATGCAGGACGTCGGCGTAGAACTCGCGCCAGGCGAGCTCCGCGCGCAGCTTGTCGGCCGCCGCCCCGGTCGGCAGCCTCGCGAGGACGGTCCGCGGATGCACGCAGCCCCAGCGCAGGTACGGCGACAATCGCGTGGTCGCGTCCGTCCCCGGATCGTCCCGGTGCTTGTCGTAGGACGACAGGTCGCGGGTCAGGAATTCCTCCAGCCGGCGCAGGCCGGCCCGCTCGCCGGGGGGCGGCAATGTGGCCTCGGTGACCGGCGACGGCGGTATCGCCGCCGACGCGATGCCGCGCAGCCAGGACACGTCGACGGCGCCGACCGGAGCGCGCCACCCGTGTGCCTGCCACGCCTTGTAGAACGGCGAGAACACGGAGTACGGCATCCCGTCGTCCTTGCTGATCCGACCCGGCGTCACGGCGTACGGCGACCCGGTCGCCACCAGTTCGACCCTGGACGCTGCCAGAACCGCAGCGACTCGAGAATCGCGCCGAGCGCCGTACGGCCCGGTGTCCGCGCTGATGTGCACCGCATCGGCGTCCACTTCCCGGGCCAGTTCGGCCACCACCTGCTCGGGGACCCCGCTGCGCACCACCAGCGCCCCGGCGGTCGCTGCGGTCAGCTCGCGCAGGCAGTCGAGCATGAACGCCACGCGCGGTGCGCCGGCTCGCGACAGGAGCGCCGGGTCGAGGACGAACAGCGGCACGACGCGGCCTCCCGCGGCAGCCGCCGCCAGGGCCGGATGGTCGTGAACCCGCAGGTCGCGGCGGAACCACACGATGGCAGTCATACCGGACACGTTAGGAGCCGCGGAAAAACCTGGCATCTCGAATGGCGGCGGCGGCTCCCCGTGCGCGCTGAGGTCCTGCTGCGCGACGCAGCCAGCTCGTTCGCGATGCGGGCCCGCCAACTGGGGGTCGACACCGACGCCGCCGTGCCCGACGTGATGTCTGCATGGCGACCGTTCGACTGCTGATCTCGTTCGACTGG
>JBDSAK010000432.1:0-2731 GCA_039922195.1 Mycobacteriales bacterium | reverse complement strand
AGTTGGTGACCAGGCCCGGATCCTGTAGGCGGCGGGCGTGGGTCAGTACCGCCGTTGCAAACTGCTCGGCGTCGGCGTAGCGGCCGTCGAGCACTGCGACCATGCCTTGGACGGTGGCGGCGTTGGCGAGAAAGAAGGGTGAGCGGCTCTTGTCGGCGAGCTGGACGACACGCGTGGCCGTGGCGTCGAGCAGGGCTCGATCGCTGTCCGCGGCCGCCCGGATGAGGACCGACTGCTGGTTCGCGTTGGCGAGATCGAGGTCGCCGGCCTCCTCGGCCAGGGCGCCGATCTCGCCCTGCAGACGCTTCCAATCAGATCGCTGGTCCGGCGCGGTGAGCGTGTAGGTCAACGCCGTCAAGGCCAACGCCCGGGCTCTCGGATCGCCGCAACGCTCGGCCGCAGCGACCGCTTGCTGGGCCCCGAGGGCCACCTCGTCCTGGTCGATGAACAGCAGGAAGGTCACTCGACGAGCGAGCAGCCGAGCGAGCAGCGCATCGTCGCTGTCGCCGATCCGTTCGGCGGCTTCGGCCAGCATGGCGATCAGGTCGGGCCGGTAGATGCCTCCGCCCCAGCGCAGCGCGCCGGACGCGAGCGCGACTCGCGCCAGGAGGTTGGCGTCGTCGAGCGTGCGGGCCAGGTCACCGGCCTCGGTGAGCGCGCCCGCCGCGGCGTCGGTGTCGCCCGCCCGGCTGTGGGCCTCGCCCAGCGCGAGCAGGAGCTCCCCCCGCCGCGATCCATGCTGCGCTTCACTGAGCTCGAGCGCTTCCAGCGCCATCCGGTAGAACCGGGCAGCTTCTTCGTGCGCCGCTTGAAGGCTGGCCCGTTCGCCGGCGCGGGTGGCGTAGTCGACGGCTTTGGCCACGTCGCCGCCGGCCGCGCCCTGGAAGCAGTGAAAGGCCAGCTCGCCCAGGTGGGTGTCGAGTGCGTCTCGCTGGTCGAGTGCCGTTGCGATCTGGCGGTGCAGTCGCACTCGGCGGGGTGTGCTGAGCTCGCCGTACAGCGTCTGGCGGATGAGGGCATGGTTGAACTCGTACGTGCCTGCGGTGTCGCGCCGCTCGCGCAGGACCTGCGCGTCGAGGGCCTCGTCGAGCACGTCGAGCACCTGGTCCTCGTCGATGGCGAGGACGCCGGCTACAACGTCGAGCGAGAACCCACCGGGCATGGCCGCACCGACGGTGAGCATCCGGTTGCAGTCGGCGCTGAGGCGCGACAGACGACGACCGATGACCTCGCGAACCCCCTCCGGCAGATTCTCCGCCACGCTCTCCGCGGTCCCCGTCCACTGCCCGTCGACCCGGACAATGGCCCCAGTCTCGACCAGGTTGAGCAGGATCTCAGCCACGAAGAAGGGATTGCCTTCGGTCTCGCGATGGAGCAACTCGGCAAAGGCCAGTGGACTGTCCTGATTGTCGACCGCGTCGATGAGCGCCTTGACTTCCTCGGGCGACAACCCTCGCAGCAAGACGCGTTCGTAGAGATGCTCGCGACGTAACGCCGCGACGGCGTCGGCCAGGGGATGGGTGCGATCAAGCTCGACATCGCGGTACGTGCCGACGATCAGGACTGGGTCACGACGCAAGTTGCGCACCATGTACTGCAGCATGAGCAGCGACGGTTTGTCTGCCCAATGCAGATCGTCGAGCAACAGCACGAGCGGGTCGTCCGTTGCGGCGTTGCGCACGAACGCACATACACCCTCGAACAGCCGCATCCGCTCGGCGTCACCTTCCAGCGGCGGTGAGGGGGGCAGATCGGCGAATCGCTGCCGCAGTTCCGACACCAGCGTGGCGATCTCGGGTGCCCCGCTGGACAGCTCGACCCGCAACTGCTCATCGGACCGCTGCCGCACGTAGGTGCGGAACGCCTCGACGAACGGCAAATACGGCATGGCCAGCTCACCCTCGTAGCAATGACCCCAGCAGACCGTTGCTCCCCGCACACTGGCGTACACCGCCAACTCCTCGACAAGCCGGCTCTTGCCGATACCCGGCTCGCCCACGACCATCACGAGCCGCATCCGCCCGGTGGCCGCCTCATCGAACGCGGTCGTGAGCTGACCGAGCTCCGCGGTGCGCCCGACGAGACGCCCAAGCGACAG
Source organism: Mycobacteriales bacterium (assembly GCA_039922195.1). GTDB lineage: Bacteria > Actinomycetota > Actinomycetes > BP-191 > BP-191 > JBDTYE01. Next base: position 633 of record JBDSAK010000432.1, on the reverse strand, counting down.
CAACCTCGGGGCCGCGGCCGCCGGGGCCGGCGACTCACTCGGACGATCGACATCGATACGGCCCAGCTCCGCGAGCACTGCGGCCGCCGAGTCGGGCCGCTCCGCCGGATCCTTGGCCAACAGCCGCAGGATCAGCGCATCGAGCGCAGCCGGCACGCTCCCGTTGTGCCAAGACGGCGCCACCGGCGGCGTGTTGAGATGTTGGGCGATCACCCCCACCGCGTCGTCGCCCAGAAACGGTGGCCGCCCCGCAACGAGCTCGTAAAGCAACGCGCCCAGCGAATAGAGGTCGCTGCGCGCGTCCGGCGCCCGCCCGACAGCCTGCTCCGGTGCGAGATAGGCGACCGTGCCCACGACCAAGCCGTCGACTGTCAGCCGCGACTGATCGGTCATGGCCGCCAGACCGAAGTCGCCGAGCAGCACGCTCCCGTCCGCGGCCCGCCACACATTCGCCGGCTTGAGATCGCGGTGCACGACGCCATGCCCATGCGCGTGATCGAGCGCCTTGGCGATCTCTGCGCCGATGCGCAGCGCCTCCGGCACCGAGACGCGGTGCTCCGGGGCCGCCTCGAGCAGGCCCGCCACCGAACCCCCCGGCATCAGCTGAGACACGATGTACGGCTGGTCGTCCTC
>JBDSAK010000431.1:0-5282 GCA_039922195.1 Mycobacteriales bacterium | reverse complement strand
TTCGCGAACGCAGAGTCCGACGTGGACATCACCGCGCTGCGCGAGCTCGTTGGCGTCGAGCCGCGCCGGCTCGCGGACGGACTCGACTACCTCAGCGCCTGACCGACCGGTGGCCGGTCAGCGCACTGGCAGTCGCAGCTTCGTCTGCGGCATGTAGAAGCCGCGCCGCCGGCGTCGCCTGGCCCGCCAGGCGGCCAGTCCGATCGCGATCAGGGCCGCACAACCGAGTGGAGCGGCGACGTACCACCAGCGGAACCGCACGCTGATCGACGGCACCCAGTCGAAGAACCCGCCGCCCGACTTCGGCTTCGCTTGGGCGGGCCCGGGTGCGGGCGCGGCCGAGGCGGGCGCCGGCGACTCTGCCGAGGTAGCCGCGGTGGCCGGCGGCACCGCGGTGGTGACGGCAGTTGCCCCCGGTGCGGCGGTTGCGCTGCTCTGGATCTCGTCGAGTGGTGTCACCAGCTGCCCGACCGGGGTGACCACACCGGCCGCCGAGAAGCCCCAATCGAGCAGTGCCACGGCCTCCGTTCGCCAGACCTTCGCTTTCATCAGGGTCACCACCAACCGGCGGCCGTCGCGTTCGGCGTACCCGATGTAGGTGTTGAGGGCTCGTTTGGTGAAGCCCGTTTTGCCACCGAAGGCGCCCTCGTACTTGTAGAGCAGCCAATTCTTGTTGGCGATCTCGAACGAACCCGTCGGCGACGGGACCAGTACCGACTTGATTGCGGTGTAGCGGCGGTAGCTCTCGAGTTTGACCGCGGCGCGGCCCATCAGCGCGAGGTCGTACGGCGAGGAGTACTGCCCGGTCTCGTCGAGCCCGGAGACGTTGACGGCGAGAGTGTCCGCGGCCTGCAGGCGCTGGGCTTCCGCGTTCATCAACGCGACCGTCGTCGCGGTGCCGCCGGCCGCTTCCGCGAGTGCAGTCGCCGTGTCGTTGCCTGAGTAGATGAGCATGCCGGTGAAGAGCAGGTCGACGCTCACCGGGTGGCCCGGCTTGATTCCCACCTTGGTGCCACCGATGCCGGCTGCCGCCTCGGACGGTTTGACCAGCTTCTTGGGGTTGAGTTTGGGGAGCAGCGCGAGCGCGGTGAGGGTCTTGAGCGTGCTTGCCGGCAGGAACTGGCCGTGGGGATTGCGCGCCGCGAGGACCGCACCCGTGTCGAGGTCGGCGACGACCCAGCCCTCGGCCGTCACCGTCGCCGGCAACGGCGGCGTACCCGCCTTCCGGTCGACGATGACGCCCTTGCCGGCGAGCGCTGGCCCACCCACTGGTTCGGTGGCCGCGGACGCGGGAGCAGCGGACGTCAGCGTGCAGAGCCCGATCGCGGCGGCTGCAAACAGCCGGCGGCAAGGGGGAAGGGCGGGTCGCATGGTGCGCCCAGGCTACACGCCGTGGGAGCATGGCAGCCGCGTACGTCGTCCGGAGGAGCCCGTTCCATGCTGCTGTCCCGCCGCGTCAGCTCGCTGCTCATAGCGATCGCGCTGTTCCAGTACTTCGCCTGGCTGACGTTCGCGCGCAACCTCGCCAATACCAGCGAGCACCGGTCGACGGCCTACTACGTCGTGCACACGGTTCTGATCGTCGCCAACCTGGTGATTGCGACGTTCATCGGCTACCTGGGAGCGCGCGGCCTCAAGGGCATGGACGAGGTCGCGATGCGCAAGTACTTCGACGACCGCGAGCTCGACGGCGTACCGCGCTACTAGCTCCCGCCGCTCGGGCGGCGGCGCACACCCGCAGTGAAATGACCGATTGCGTTGATCAACTAGCCGGTTTGAGCGTGGGCGATTCACGGTCAGAAGTCATTTCGCGGGATCAGGGGGGGTTAGACGCGGCGGAAGAGCAGCGCGCGCTTCACTTCCTGGATCGCCTTGGTGACCTCGATGCCGCGGGGGCACGCCTCGGTGCAGTTGAAGACGGTGCGGCAGCGCCAGACGCCTTCCTTGTCGTTGAGGATCTCGAGGCGCTCGTCGCTGCCCGAGTCACGGCTGTCGAAGATGAACCGGTGCGCGTTGACGATCGCCGCCGGACCGAAGTACTGCCCGTCGGTCCAGTAGACCGGGCACGACGACGTACAGGCCGCGCAGAGGATGCACTTGGTCGTGTCGTCGAAGCGTTCCCGGTCGTGCGCCGACTGAGTGCGCTCTCGGGTGGGTTCCTTGTCGTCGGTGATCAGGAACGGCTTGACCGCGCGGTAGGCCTCGAAGAACGGCTCCATGTCGACGATGAGATCCTTCTCCAGGGGGAGTCCCTTGAGCGGCTCGACCGTGATCGTCGACCCGAGGTCCTTCATCAACACCTTGCAGGCCAGTCGGTTGACGCCGTTGATGCGCATCGCGTCCGAGCCGCAGATGCCGTGGGCGCAGGACCGCCGGAAGGACAGGCTGCCGTCGACGTTCCACTTGACGTAGTGCAGCGCGTCGAGCAGGCGGTCGGTCGGTTCGACCGACACGGGGTAGTTTTCCCAGTGCGGCTCGACGTCCTCCTCCGGATTGAATCGCCGGATGCGCAGGGTGACATCCATCAGTGCAGCGTCTCCATCAGTACTTGCGCTCCATCGGCTGGTAGCGGGTGGTGACGACCGGCTTGTAGTCGATCGTGATGTCGTCGCCGTTCTTGTACGCCATCGTGTGCCGCATGAAGTTGGCGTCGTCGCGGGTCGGGTAGTCCTCGCGGTAGTGACCGCCCCTGCTCTCGTTGCGCGCCAGCGCCGACACGACGAGCACTTCGGCGAGTTCGAGCAGGAAGCCGAGCTCCACCGCTTCGAGGAGTTCGGTGTTGTAGCGAAGTCCCTTGTCCATGATGGATGCGGTCTCATAACGCACCCGCAGCTCGGCGATGTCGGACTGCGCCTGCTTGAGCGTGGCCTCGGTGCGGTAGACACCGGCGTTCATGTCCATCGACTCCTGCAGCGCATTGCGGATCGCGGCGATGTTCTCGCCCTGCGCGTTGTCTACGAGCCGTTCGAGCATCCGCTCGACGTACGCCGTCGCTCCGTCGGGCACGTCGACGAACTCCGCGCTGTTGGCGTAGACCGCGGCATTGATACCGCTGCGCTTGCCGAAGACGTTGATGTCGAGGAGCGAGTTGGTGCCGAGCCGGTTGGCGCCGTGCACCGACACGCAGGCGACCTCACCGGCGGCGTACAGGCCGGGCACGACGTCGGTGTTGTTGCGCAGCACCTCGGCGTCGACGTTGGTGGGGATGCCGCCCATGGCGTAGTGCGCCGTCGGCTGGATCGGGATCGGCTCGGTGTAGGGCTCGATGCCGAGGTAGGTGCGGACGAATTCCGTGATGTCGGGCAGCTTCTCGTCGAGTTGCTCGCGGGGCAGGTGCGTCAGGTCGAGTACGACGTAGTCGGCATTCGGGCCGCAGCCGCGACCCTCGCGGATCTCCTGCCAGATCGCCCGGGCGACCATGTCTCGCGGCGCGAGGTCCTTGATGGTCGGCGCGTAGCGCTCCATGAAGCGCTCGCCGTCCTTGTTGCGCAGGATGCCGCCCTCACCGCGCGCGCCTTCGGTGAGCAGGATGCCGAGCTTGTAGATGCCGGTCGGGTGGAACTGGAAGAACTCCATGTCCTCCAGCGGCAACCCGTGCCGCCAGACGATCGCCGGACCGTCACCGGTCAGCGTGTGCGCGTTGGAGGTGACCTTGTACATCTTGCCGAAGCCGCCGCTGGCGAAGACGACGGACTTGGCCTGGAACAGGTGCAGCTCGCCGGTCGCCAGCTCGTAGGCAACAACGCCGGCGACCTTGCCCTCGTTCATGACGAGGTCGAGGACGTAGAACTCGTTGTAGAACTCGACCTCGTGCTTGACGCACTGCTGGAAGAGCGTCTGCAGGATCATGTGGCCGGTGCGGTCGGCGGCATAGCACGCTCGGCGTACCGGCGCCTCGCCGTGGCGCGCGGTGTGTCCGCCGAACCTGCGCTGGTCGATCCGGCCCTCCGGGGTCCGATTGAACGGCAGGCCGAACTTCTCCAGGTCGTACACGGCGTCGATCGCCTCGCGGCACATGATCTCGGCCGCGTCCTGGTCGACGAGGTAGTCGCCGCCCTTGACGGTGTCGAAGGTGTGCCATTCCCAGTTGTCTTCCTCGACGTTCGCCAGCGCCGCGCACATGCCGCCCTGCGCCGCGCCGGTGTGCGACCGGGTCGGGTAGAGCTTGGTCAGCACGGCGGTCCGGCACCGGGTGCCCGATTCGAGCGCCGCCCGCAGGCCCGCGCCGCCGGCGCCGACGATGACGGCGTCGTACCTGTGTACCTGCATCGCCTAGCCCTTGAGGTTGGGGTCGAAGGTGAAGATGACCAGCGTCCCGAGCGCCATGATGACCAGCGCGGACGTGTAGAGCAGCGTCTTGAGCCAGAAGCGCGTGGAGTCCTTGGTCGCGTAGTCGTTGATGATCGTGCGCAGGCCGTTGGTGCCGTGCAGTTCGGCGAGCCACAGCTGCAACAGGTCCCAGGTCTGCCAGAACGGAGAGCTCCACCGGCCGGCGACGAAGCCGAAGTTGATGCGCTGCACTCCGCCGTCGAGGATGTTCATGATCAACAGGTGACCCAGCACGAGGATGATCAGCAGCAGGCCGGAGACCCGCATGAAGATCCAGCTGTAGAGCTCGTAGTTGGTGCGCGACCGGGCCCGGCTGCGCGGCCGCTCGATGCGGGTCTGCGGAAGCGTGACGTCGGCCATCTCGCGTGCCCCTATGACCCGAACATGGTTTCGACGGTGTGCCGCAGCATGAAGTAGCTCGCCGGCGCCATCAGGATCACGAACAGGGCGAGTACGACGTAGAGCATCTGCCGCTGCAGCCGGACACCCTTGGACCAGAAGTCGACCAGCATCACGCGGACGCCGTTGAAGGCGTGGAACAGCACCGCGCCCATCAGGCCCACTTCCAGCAGGGCGACGATGGGGTTCTTGTACGTCTCGATGACAGCGTTGTAGCTCTCGGGGGAGACCCGGACCAACGCCGTGTCGAGCACGTGGGCGAACAGGAAGAAAAAGATCAAGACGCCCGTGATGCGGTGCGCGACCCAGGACCACTGTCCCTCGCGCCCGCGGTAGAGCGTGCCTCGTGGCGCCGCCACAGTGCCCCTCCGGTCAGTGATGGGACCTATTACCGCCGGTCGCGACTGTATCCCGGCGCGTGAGGCCGTCGCACATCAGCGCGCCATCGCCGGGATGGCGGCCGCGGCTCCGCTTTGTTGCGGTTGCATTGCGAAAGATCAACAACCGCCCGGCAGGCTTGTCAGGCCGACGCCCGCAGACATAACGTGGCGACG
>JBDSAK010000430.1:0-2749 GCA_039922195.1 Mycobacteriales bacterium | reverse complement strand
GCAGCCGCCGCAGGTTGGCGGCCGATGCCCCCTGGCCGGCATGTGGCCGCAGCGCCTGCAGCTCCTCGGAGAAGGCGCGGTCGGTGCCGAGCAGCGCCTCGACCGTCATCGCCGCCGCGATGTCGGCGGTCTTCACCAGCACGTCGAGGTCGGCGAGCGCGAGCACCAGCATCCCGAGGATGCCGTCGGTGCCGTTGATGAGCGCGAGGCCCTCCTTCGCGGTCAGCACGGGCGGCTCGATGCCGGCCTCGGCCAGCACCTCGCCGGCGCCGCGGCGGTTCCCGTCGGAATCCCACACCTCGCCCTCGCCGATCAGCGCCAGCGCCGCGTGCGCGAGCGGCGCCAGGTCGCCGGAGGCGCCCAGCGACCCGTGTTCGTACACGACGGGCGTGATGCCGGCGTTCAGCAGCGCCAGCATCGTCTCGGCCACGACCGGCCGCGCGCCCGAGAACCCGAGCGCCAGCGAGCGGGCGCGCAGGAACACCATCGCGCGGACGACCTCCCGCTCGACCGGGTCGCCCATCCCGGCCGCGTGCGACCGGACGAGCGCGCGCTGCAGTTCCTCGCGGCGGTCGGCGGGGATGGGGGTGTTGGCGAGCGAGCCGAAGCCGGTCGACACGCCGTAGACCGGCTGGTCCGAGTGCGCCAGCCGCGTCACGATCTCGGCGCTGGCCGCCATCGTGGCCCGGGACGCTTCGGAGAGTCGGGTCTGTGTGCCCGAACGTGCAACCCGCACCACGTCTTGCGCGGACGGGCCACCCGGCGTGAGTTGGACGGTAGTCACGAGCAAGGCAGGATAGTGGGGCGGGTCCGCATCCGGGTTGCCGGATACTCGACTGGTGTCCCGAATGGATCCAGGATCCCTGCTCTTGACCTGGTGGTCGTCGGCGTGGCACGATCGCCGACGACGGGAACCCTAACGGGAGGAGTTTTGGATGGCTGCTGCTTCTGAAGCAGGGCACGACCTCGAGCTACGTCATAGCTCGATCGGGCTCGCTGACGTCCTCTTTCAGGCAATTACGTACATGGCACCGGGCGTCGGGCTCGCGTTCTCGATCGGCATCGCGGTGCCGATCTCGGGCGCGACGCTGCCGCTCTCGGTGCTCGTCGCACTCGCGGCGTGCACGTTCTGCGCGGTGGCGATCGGCCAGCTCGCGACGCATATCCCGTCGGCCGGCGGTCTCTATACCTATGCCGCTCGCGGGATCGGCCCGAAGACGGGCTTCCTGGTCGGCTGGTTCTACGTCGGGTTCGGCATCTTCCTGCCCGGCTCGCTGCTGACGCTGGGAGGCTGGTTCGTCGATGGCTTCGTCGACCGCGAGCTCGGCTTCTCGATCGGCTGGTGGTTCTGGGGCCTGATCTTCGCGGCCTCGATCTTCTGCCTGACGTTCTTCGACGTCCGGATGTCGGCGAAGGCGACGGTGATCCTGGGTGCAGTCGAGCTCGGCGTCTTCTTCGCGCTCGGCCTGTACATGATCCTGACCGAGACGAACTCGACGAAGCCGTTCACGCCGTCCGCCGGCGCCGACGGCTATGGCGGCATCTTCCAGGGCGCGGTGTTCGCGATCCTGGCGTTCATCGGATTCGAGGCCGCCTCGGCACTGGGCGAGGAAGCGAAGAACCCGAAGCGGACGGTGCCGTTGGGCGTGATCGGTTCGTGCGTGCTCGTGGGCCTCTTCTACGTCTTCATGACCTACTCGTGGAACGTCGGCGCGCACCTCGACATCATCGGCCACAACACGGCCACCGCCGGCTCCGACTGGGATGCGTTCGGCAACGAGTACTGGGGGACGGCGGGGGCGTGGCTGCTGTTCTTCGCACTGGTGAACTCCGTGATCGCGTGCGGAACGGCTTCGACCAACAACGCGGCACGCGTGTTCTTCGCGATGGGCCGGACGGGCAACGCACCGTCCTATCTCGGCAAGGTGCACCCGAAGTACAAGTCGCCCTACATGTCGGTCATCACGACGATCGCGGTGACGGGCACCGTGGCCTACGTGGCCGCGTTCTACTTCGGTGACGTCCTCGGGGCCGGCACGGATGGCCTCTCCGGCTTCGTCGTCGAGGCGACGTTCTTCACCGTGATCGCGATCCTGATCTACATCATCTCGTGCGTCGCGTGCATCGGCTACTTCTCGAAGGGCGGTCGCGCCTCTCGGAACATGTTCCTGCACGTGGTCGTGCCGGTGATCGGCGTGATCGCATTCATCCTGCCCCTGTACACGCAGTACTGGGACCTGTCGGCGTTGTTCAACGGCGAGGTCTTCACCTGGGCCTACAAGAACGAGGCGGGTACGAACGTCTTCTTCGACAAGGCCCTGCCGACGACCTGGTCGGTGATGGGCGCCATCGTCTGGCTGATCGCCGGCATCGCACTGGCGCTCTACCTCGGGTCGACTCGGCCGGACGCCCTCGATCGCGCCACGCAGGCCTTCGGTGGCGAGGTCGACGACGACGACAGCGACAACCCGGATCCGCAAGCGCACTCCATGTCGATCCCGAGCTAGGCTCGAGCGCGAAACGTACGACTCGGGCCCCGTGCTCCCTCGTGGATCACGGGGCCCTTCGTATTTCGTGCCAGGCACCGAGACGACACGGCGCGACGCGCAGTGTCGGTTTCGGTGCCCGGCACGAATCCGAGGCACGCCAACGACAGAGGGGCGCCCGCCGTTTCCGGCGGACGCCCCCACGTCGAACCGAGCAGTCGAGCTAGCGACCGATTGTGGCCGTTCAGAGGACCGCCATGGGG
>JBDSAK010000429.1:0-4825 GCA_039922195.1 Mycobacteriales bacterium | reverse complement strand
GTCGACGAGCAGCACTGACAACTCGGCAAGAGGTGCGACACCGAGATCGGCGAGCACGTGACGCGAGAGGTCGACGAGCCGTTGCTCGTCGACGACCGAGCCGCTCTCATTGGCGACGAAGATGGCCATCGGTGTCAGCGCCGGGGACGACGTGACGATGACGACGCCGCCCCGCCGGCCGAGCGCGGCGCGTCGTTCTCGGCGTCGAAGCGCTCGTAGGCATCGACGATGTCGGACACCAGCCGATGCCGTACGACGTCGCCGCTCGTCAGGATGGTGAAGTGCACGTCCTCGACACCGTCGAGGATCTCCTGGACGACGCGCAGGCCGCTACGACTTCCGGACGGCAGGTCCACTTGCGTCACGTCCCCGGTGACGATCATCTTGGCGCCGAAGCCAAGCCGGGTGAGGAACATTTTCATCTGCTCAGGAGACGTGTTTTGCGCCTCGTCCAGAATGATGAACGCGTCGTTGAGAGTGTTGTGCGTGACGAGGAAGTCCTCGGTGACGTAGAGCGAATCCTGCGCTCCGACCGCGATGCACACACAGTCCATGTCGCCCGCCGGCTCAATGCTGTCGATGAAGCGCATCGGACGGCCGCCGCCGGTCGCGTCGTAAGCAGCGGCCTTGCGCCGCATGCGGAACGGGGCGACACCCGCAGGAAGCCGGATATCGACGACGTGCGCGTCGTGCCGGTAGAAAATCGGACGTTCCTTCGTCCCGCCCGGGGTGCGGCCGGCCGCGAGACGCGTCCGCGAGTAGGCGACCCCGCCCAGTGATCGCACGAGGAACACCACGTCGTCACGCAGCCGGTCCGAGCAGGTCGTGTACTGAACACGACACGTGCGCCCGCGCTGAGTGACCGGGCCGCCGTCGGTATCGAGCAAACCCTGGAGAACCGCGAGTCGCACCGAGCGACTGTTGTGCAGGTAAACGCCGGGCACGAACTTCGTGCTCGAATGTGTACCGGCTAGGCCGAGGTCGCGGAGGATCTCGGTGACCGGGTTGGCAGTGATGACGCCACCACGTCCGCCGCCTGCGCGTCGCAGAACGTATTGCATGCCGCCCTTGTGCGATACGTCCATCTGGGGCAGCGCATCCTGCAGCGCAACGGCCAGTTCGGGATCGTTGGTCGTGAACGACGGCGTCGTGCTCGTCGTGATGCAGCCGTCTCCGAGTAGGAGCCCGACTGCGTAGGCGTCGATCGGCACCGGCAGCTCTTCGAGCTCAACCGGCGCGACCATCGGCAACTCGAACCGGCGACAATGCGCGCGCCGGACCTCGCCGACCATCTCGCGCGTCTCCAGCACCCGGGACTTACCGCGCCGGGTGTCGTCGCGCGTCCGAACGAGCCACAGGTGTTCGCCGCAGGCGAGCGTCGAGGCCCCGTCCTGTGCGGTGACGCGGTAGACCGGCTTGACGCCTTGCGGGTAGACGCCGAGCACTGGCGTGCGTTGACCGTTCGACCCGATGACCAGATCGCCGACCTTGAGCCGGCCGATCCGGCGGAATCCCCACGGCGTGAGAACAGGCGTGTCGACTGGTTGCGCACGCCCACGCATATATGCGAGGGGCGCGACCTCGATGGTGCCAGCGGCCATCAGCCGCGGAATCGACTCCGGATCGATCATGTCGTGCAGCGCGTCGTACAACGGCCGCAGGTAGGGGTCGATCTTTTCGGACAGCGTGCCGGGCAGGAAGCCTAGGCGCTCGCCGGCTTCGACCGCAGGCCGCGTGAGGATGATGCGATTGACCTGCTTGGCCTGCAGCGCCTGCACGGCCTTCGCCATTGCGAGGTAGGTCTTTCCGGTGCCTGCCGGCCCGATGCCGAAGACGATCGTGTGCTCGTCGATCGCGTCGACGTACCGCTTCTGGTTGAGCGTCTTCGGCCGGATCGTGCGCCCGCGCGACGACAGGATGTTGTGCGTCAGAACTTCGACCGGTCGCTCGGCCGACCGCGAGGACAACATCGACAGCGTCCGGTTGATCGTTTCGGCGGTCAGCGGGTCGCCGCTGTCGAGCAGCTCGATCAGCTCGTTGAACAGCCGGGCCGCCTTCGCGTTGTCGTTCGGGTCGCCGGAGATCGTGATCTCGTTGCCGCGGACGTGGATGTCGGAGCGGACGGAGCGCTCGATCAGGCTGAGGAACTCGTCGCGCTCCCCCAGCAGGCTGACCATCGAGTGCACGCTCGGGACGATGATCTTGGTCTGAGCCGTGTCTGCGTTCGCCAAGACGGCGGTCGCGCCTGCTTTCTTCTTCGGACGACAGTGTGTTGATCGTACCCGCGAGAGGCCGCTCCGACCCGTGCGCACCTCAGGCTCACGCACGCCTGTGCCGATAGACGCGGAGCCGGTGTACGCCGGCCCGCAGCCCCCAACCCGAGCGGAGCCCCGGCCGTGGCCGTCGACGTTGAGCACGGTGCCCTCAGCGCCGCTGCCTCCCCCGAGGTTGCGCGCGCATCCACAACCCGATGGGCTGCGCCGGTGATCGGCGTGCTCGCCTCGCTCATCTCGTTCATCGGGTCGTGGATTCCGGCGGTGTACGGCGACGAGGCAGCCACCCTCTCGGTCGCCACCCGCTCCTGGTCCGAGTTGAGGGTCCTGCTCGGCGAGGTGGACGCCGTACACGGCATGCACTACGCGGTCATGCACGTCTGGCTGGCTGCCTTCGGGACGACGCCCCTTTCGCTGCGGCTGCCGAGCGTGCTCGCGGTCGGCCTCGCCGCTGCGGGCGTCGTCGTACTGGGCCGCCGCCTCGTGTCGTTGCGCGCCGGCGTGTTCGCCGGCCTCGTGCTCGCCGTGTTGCCGCGCGTCACCTGGATCGCGATCGAGGGCCGCTCATCCGCGATGACTCTCGCGGCGGCCGTCTGGCTGACCGTGCTGCTGCTCGCGGCCGCCGACCGCGGCAGCTGGCGGATCTGGGCGGCGTACGCCGTCGCCGTAGCTCTCGCTGTCTCGTTGTGGATCTTCCTGGTGCTCCTGGTGGCGGCGCACGGCGCGACACTGCTGTGGCTGCGGCACCGACGCGGCGTTCTCGTTTCCTGGACCGTGGCGGCCGCTGCCGGTGGCCTGGCCGCGAGCCCGGTGGTGCTCCTCTCCCGCGCCCAGCGCGGCCAGGTGTCGTGGATCCCGCAGCTCGGCAAGGACACCGTCAAATACGTGATCGTCGAGCAATGGTTCGGTATCGAGGGCTTCCCGTCGCTCCCGGTCGCCGGGCTCTGCTGGCTGCTGATCGCGGTAGCCCTGTTCACCGCGTGGCGCGCACGCGATCTCAGATCGCCGCTGTTCGCCGTCGCAATGCCGTGGCTGGTCCTGCCGACAGCCGGCCTGCTCGCACTGTCGCTGGTCAGCACCCCGGTGTACGTCCCGCGGTACGTCGCGTTCTCGCTGCCAGCCGTCGCATTGCTCGTAGGCGCGGCGATCGCGGCGCTGCCGCGGCCGCGCGCGAGCGGCGCCGCCCTGCTCGCCGTGGCCGTGCTGTCACTGCAGGCCTATGTCGGCGATCGCCGACCCGATTCCAAGGACAACTCGGACTGGGCGAGCGTCGTACGGATCATCGAGTCGAACAGCGCGCCGGATGACGCGATCCTGTACGGCGACCTGTTCGACGAGCACGGCGCGAGTCGAGGTCCAGCACGCGCCCTCGCTTACGCCTACCCCGGATACCTCGACGGCCTAGCCGACGTCGCCCTGATCGGCCCGGCCGAGCGCGAAGGCAGCCTGTGGGGCACTTCCCTGCCGATGACCGACGCCGCGGCGGTGCTCACCGGTCGCAGGTCGGTGTGGGTCGTGTACGACCACACGAAAGCCTTCCTCGCACCTGGCAACCGAGACAACGCCGCGCTGCGCGATGCGGGTTTTGCGATCAGCGGTTCGTGGATCGGCGACAAGACGGACGTCGTACACCTCACCCGCTCGCCCTGATCGGCGGCCGGGCACCGGACAGCGGTCAGCGCTATCCCAACGAGCGGAGCGGGCGGCCGCCGAGAACGTGTCCGTGTACATGGAAGACGGTCTGACCCGCGCCGGCGCCGGTGTTGAACACCAGCCGCCAGTCGTCGCCGACCCCTTCCGCCGCAGCGACCGCGCCGGCCACGGCAGCGATCTCGCCGACGAGGGAGGGGTCGGCCACGGCCACCTCGGCGACGTTGCGAAAGTGCTCGCGGGTCACGACCAAGACATGCGTCGGTGCACTCGGGCTGATGTCGCGAAAGGCGATGACCCCGGCGCTCTCGTGCACGACGTCACCGGGAATCTCGCCGGCGACGATCGCGCAGAAGATGCAGTCAGCCATCGGGTCAGCGAGGTCGGGTGAAGTAGAGGCCCGCGATGCCACCGAGACCAAGCAGGCCCGCTGCGACGACGCCCAGGATGATGATGTTGAGACTCTTGCCCGAGGTCTTCTTGCCCTTCGGGTCGACCGCAACGGCCGCCGGCGCACTCGACGATGCGGTCTCGGAGGGTGACTGCTCGAGGATCGTCTCGTCGGGGGGCAGCGTGAATCCGGCCGCGGTCTCGGACTCGACCGGCGGCGCCGTCTCGCTCGCCAGCGACGATTCGCTGATCCCGGAACTGACCGCGGCCGTGGCGCTCGACGCCGGCGCCGGGGCGGTCGTCTTCGGCGGCGCGGGCGCGGACGGCGCGGGCGGGGACGGGGCAGGCGGAGGCGGCGAGCTGGCCGGCTTGGGCGTCGGCGACGGGCTCGGGGCGACGGTCTTGGACGGCGCCGGCGACGGTGACGGCGCGGGCGTAGAGGCGGGCGGCGACGTCGCGGGCGGTGGCGGCGCGGTGGTGGACTCGACCGGCGGCGGGGTCGTGGACTCGAC
>JBDSAK010000428.1:0-6630 GCA_039922195.1 Mycobacteriales bacterium | reverse complement strand
CCGACCGCGACGCCCTCCGCGTCGCCGTCAGCGACGCCGAGCGACACCGCCTCGCCGTCCCCGACGGAGGCGGCGCCGGAGCCGAGTGGATCGCCGTCGTCCGGCGTACCGAATGGGCGCCTTGGTGCGAACTTCGTGGCCGTGTTCGAAGCCGATGAGTCGCGACAGCTCGGGCTGTTCGCCAAGGCCACCGGCAAGCTGGTCAACGATCTCGGCGTCACGGTGGGCCCCGGAGACGTGCAGCCGCAGGCAACACCGGACGGCGCGTACATCTACTTCCTGCACCACAGCGGCGACGCCTGCGAGTCGGGCCTGTATCGCGTGCCCACCGCAGGCGGCGGCGCGGAGCGACTCGTCGACCCGCAGCAGCAGGTCGAGGCGTTCGCACTGAACGGCGATGGCACCCGGGTGATCGCCGTCCGACAGAACGACTGCGGTACGCCGAAGGCGAAGCGCGTGCTGACCGAATACGACGCGGCGACTGGCGACGTCGTGGCCGATCACGCCATCACGGCAGCGGCAGATACCGCTGTCACTGCACTGGCCTGGCACCCCGCGAAGGACTTGATCGCAGCGGTGCGCACGGGGCGCGGTGCGACGTACAGCGTCGAGACCTTCGAGTTGTCGGCGGGCGGCACAACCAAGCCGGCACCGGTCCAGGAGCTGCCAAACTGTCTCGGCCGGATACGCATCGTGCGCTTCGCGACCGACGCGCTCTACATCGCGCGTGACTGCATGAACCCGGAGAACGCCGAGAAGGCGGGCAACATTTCCCGCGATCCCCTCGCCGAGGGCCCGTTGCTGACCGAGACCACTGACCCCGGTACTGCCGTCGCCGGCATGTACGTCGACGCCGCAACAGAGAACCTCGTCTTTGCCACGGTTCGCTGGCTGGAGGAGGACGACGAGGGCCCGACTACGGTCTATTCGGTGCACAGCGGGACGCCTGAGAAGCTGTTCGGGATTCCGCAGAAACTGACCGAGCTCGTCTGGTAGCCGTCGCCTACTTCGACGCGGCGGCGCGGATGGGCTTGCTCAGCACGGGCTTGGCTTCCAGGTGAGACAGGCCGTTCCAGCAAAGGTTGACCAGATGGGCGACGACGTCGTCGCGGCGCGGCTTGCGGGCATCGACCCACCACTGGCCGGTGAGCGCGACCATGCCGACCAACGCCTGCGAGTACAGCGGCGCAAGCTTGGTGTCGAACCCACGGCTCTTGAACTCACCGGCGAGGATGTACTCGACCTGGCTGGCGATGTCGCCGATCAGCGACGCGAAAGTGCCCGACGACGACGCGACCGGTGAGTCGCGGACGAGGATGCGAAATCCCTCGGTCTCGTTCTCGATGTAATCCAGCAGCGCGCCCGCAGCCTGCTCGAGCAGCTCGCGCGGATGACCGGCGGACAGCGCGCTGGTGAATCGCTCGAGCAGCCGCTTCATCTCGCGGTCGACGACGACGGCGTACAAACCTTCCTTGCCGCCGAAGTGCTCGTAGACGACCGGCTTGGAGACCTTGGCGCGATGCGCGATCTCCTCGATCGAGGTCGCTTCGAAGCCGCGCTCGGCAAACAGCGTGCGGCCGATGTCGAGCAGCTGCTCGCGGCGTTGCTGCCCGGTCATCCGCACGCGAGCGACCGCGACACTGCCGTCGCCACTGCGGCTCATCGGAATCCGGTCGTCGGCCACCCGGTTATGCGGCGCGGCGTGCGGCCAGTCGCTCCCGGTTGGGCCAGCGGACGTCGTACGCCCAGCCGACCTGCTCGAACCAGCGGATGACGCGAGCGCTCGAATCCCACTGGTGCGCATCGACACCGTGCCGTGCGCAGGTCGGGTCGGCGTGATGCAGGTTGTGCCACGACTCACCGAACGACATCAAGGCGAGCGGCCAGAAGTTGCGGCTGCGGTCGCGCGTCTTGAACGGCGTCTCACCGAACACATGGCAGACCGAGTTGATGCTCCACGTGATGTGGTGCAGCAGGCCGACGCGGACGAGGCCGCCCCAGAAGAACGCGGTGAGGGCGCCCTGCCAGCTCCACGTCACGAGGCCGCCGATGACCAGCGGGATCGCGAGCGTGATCGCAACGAAGGCCGGGAACATGCCGTCGATGCGCTTGATGTCGGAGTCGGCGAGCAGGTCGGGCGAGTACTTCTCCTGCGGCGATTCGGACTCGGCGAACAGCCAGCCGAGGTGTGCGTAGAACAGGCCCTTGGTGAGGTTCCAGACACCGGGACCGAAGCGGTGCGGTGAGTGCGGGTCGCCTTCGACATCGCTGAACGCGTGGTGCCGACGGTGGTCGGAGACCCAGCGGATGACCGGACCCTCGATCGCCAGCGAGCCCATCACCGCGAGTGCGATGCGCAGCGGCCGCTTGGCCTTGAAGGAACCATGGGTGAAGTACCGGTGGAAGCCGACCGTGATACCGAGGCCGGCGACGATGTACATCAGGAAGAAGATCGCGACGTCGACCCAGCCGATGCCGCGGCCCCACAGCACGGGTACGGCGGCGAAGACGGCGACGAATGGAACGACGACGAAGAAGAACAGGGCGACCTGTTCCTTGCGCGCCGAGCGCGGCAGGCGTGGCAGCCCGGTGTCGGGCCGTGTCGTCGTGACCGTCATCAGGCATCCTCCGAGGTGTTCCTACGCAACCGTAACCTACTACACCGTAGGTTGGGAGATCCGGCAAGTCGGAGCCCTTTATGCCCCTTCCCGAGCATCCCGACGCCCAGCCATTTTGAGCCATCTCGGCAGCGCCGCGGCAAGCAGCAGGACGCCGGCCGCGGTGAGCGGCAGCCCGCCGATGGCCCACGCGGCGAACAGCAGCAGCGCGGCGAGTTCGGTGCCGAAGCCGGCGACCGACGTGACCGTCGCCCGGGCGGTGCTCTCGATCTCCTGCTGCAGCCGGGCTCCCGCGACGACCCAGACCACCCGGTAGAGGCCGTAGAACAGGGTGACCCCGATCAGTCCGGCGGGGCGCGCGGCGATCGCCGCCGCGACCAGCAGGAACCCGCCGGCCCCGAGCATCGCGCCGAGCACCGGGGGCCGCAGGCGATCGGCCCGACCGGCGTACGCCGCCCCCAGCGCGGCGACGACCGGAATGCCGATGGTCGCAAGCGGCGTCGCCCCTGTCGGCACGCCCCAGTTGCGGGCCAGGAGGGGCACGTACTCCTCGAAGGCGTCGACGCCGGAAAGCAGACCCACCGCGACGATCGCCGTTCGCATCGCCGGCGTCGAGGCGGCGTCCTTGATGCCGGTGCGCAGCAGGGTGAGGTAGCCGCGGTCGTCCTCGTCGTCCCCACCGCCCGCGCGGAGCGGCTCCGGCAGCCTGGCCGCAACGAGCGACGACGCCAAGCAGGCAGCGACACTCACGCCGCCGACGAGGCGGTATTCGCCGACGACGAACAGCGGCGCCGCCAGGGCGGTCGCCGCGACCTGCGTCAACAGACCGAGCGCCGAGATCCGCCCGTAGACCTCCGCGTACCGGTCGGCCACGCCGTCAGCCGCGAGTCCGTCGTACACCAGAGCTTCGAGGGCGCCGGACACAAACGACCCGCCGATCGCCCACAGCACGAAACCGGCAGCGAAGCCGGCGAAGCTGGGCTGGGCCAGCCAGGTGAGGTACCCCGCGGCCTGGAACACCCCGGAGGTAACGAGCGAGGAGCGCCGGGTGAAGCGGTCAGCGACCGCTCCCGAGGGAATCTCAGCCAGTACGCCGACGACGGACCACAGCGCGAAAAGCGCGGAGATCTGCGCGTCCGACATGCCGTGGTCGGCGAACAGCAGCGCGTAGACGGCGTACAGCGGGATGAAGTCGGCAAGCAGCGCCCAGCCCGCGGTGAGGCGGACCAGGTGCCGGGCATCTGGCGGCAACGAGCGTCAACCGAATGGCATGCGAACCAGACTATTCAGGTGCCGGACTCCCTGCACGCGAGTTGGCTCGTCAACGTTGGACGTCAGCTCCAGGGAGGCCAGCTCCGGGGAGGGCGAACGCCAGACCGTCGGTGTCGCCCACGGTGGCCACGACGGTGGCGGCGTACGCGTTTGCGCGAGTCAGGCAGTCGGAGAGGTCGTAGTCGAGCAGCCGGGCGGCGAGCCAGCCCGCGGCGAATGCGTCACCGGCCCCGACGACGTCGACCACGGGCACGTCCACGGCGCGAGCAGCTTCGTGCGCTCCGTCAGCTGTCCACGCCTGCGCCCCGGCCTCGCCCATCTTGAGCACCACCACCTGGACGCCGGCGTGAAGCATCGACCGCACCGCGTCCGTGGCGCTCGCACTGCCGGCCACCAGGCACAGTTCGTCCACACTGCCGAAGATGGTGTGGCAGTGCGGGAGCAGGGGGCGCAGGGTGGCTGCCGCTTCTTCGTGGGTCCACAAGCGCGAGCGGTAGTTGACGTCGAAACTGATCGGTACGCCGGCGGCGGACGCGGTGCGCACGGCCGCGGAAACTGCGTCGCGGCACGACGACGAGAGCGCGCAGGTGACACCGGTGATGTGCAGACCGCGAGCTTTCGCAATGACGTCAGCGGCAGCCGCCACGTCCTGCGCGCACAGCAGTGAGCCGGCAGACTGCGTGCGCCGGTAGATCACCTCCGGTGCGCCCCCGATTGGCCGGTCCCGCAGCAACAGCCCGGTCGGTGCGTCGGCATCGGTGAGGTGTGAGACGTCGATGCCCTCGGCCGCGAGCGTGCGCCTGATGCGCGCACCAAGAGCGTCTGCGCCGACCTTGCCGACATAGGCGACCCGCCGGCCCAGCCGCGCCAGACCGATCGCCAGGTTGCTCTCAGCACCGACGACATGGACGCCGAAGGCATCGGTCATGACCATCGGAAGCGGAGCGGTGCCGACGAGACCGATGAGCGGTTCCCCGAGCGTCACCAGATCGTGCGGCGCGGCAGTCATCTCGGCTCCGGCCGTCGTGCGGACAAGGCGTCGTACATCTCTGCGGCGCGCTGCGACACCAGGTCGGGATCCTGCGTCAACCAAGCGCCGACCGCGACGGCGATCGCGCCGGACTCGAGGAAGGCCCCGGCGTTGCTCGCCGTCACCCCACCCGTCGGGACAACCGCAACCCCACGCAGAGCCGCGAGAACCGCGCGGAGGTAGTCCGGGCCCCCCACTGCGGCTGGGAACAGCTTGACGGCGGCCGCCCCGCTCGCGGCGGCCAGCACGATCTCGGTGGGGGTGAGGGCACCGAGGAGAACGCCCGCCTGTCCCTGTACGGCGCTGACGATGGCCGGTTCGGTATGCGGGGTGACGAGAAACTGAGCCCCTGCGCCCACCGACCCGCGAGCCGCGTCGGCCGACAGCACGGACCCGACGCCGAGCGTTACCCCCGCCTGCGCTGCGCTGGCGCGCGATTCCGCGACGATCTCGAGTGCGGCAGGGGTGGTCAGGGTCACCTCGATCAGCGGGACGCGCGCCTCGATCAGCGCGCCGACTGACTCCCGGGCGCGCTGCGTCTCGACGTCGCGCACGATGGCCAGCCACCGGTGCTTCTCCAGCAATCCGCGCAGCGCCTCGGCAGGGTCGGGTTCGCTCGCGGGCAGCAGCATGGTGGGCATTCTGTCGGGTTCGCGAGCTGATGCGTCGTGCTGCCCCGCCTCGGTAGGATGACGCGGCGATTTCCGGTCGCACGCGACCGTGATGGGGAATGGTGTAACGGCAGCACCGCGGCCTTTGGAGCCGCTTGTCCAGGTTCGAATCCTGGTTCCCCAGCGTCGGTCCAACTATCAGGGAGACCAGTGGCCAAGCCTGCTGCACTCGTCGTACTCGCGGCCGGCCAAGGCACCCGGATGCGGTCCGCCCTGCCCAAGGTGCTGCACGAGGTGTGCGGCCGATCCCTCGTCGGACACCTGTTGGCCGCCGCCGCTGTCCTCGACGCCGCAGAGACGGTCGTCGTCGTCGGTCACGGCCGCGACGCGGTCACTGCCGAGGTCGCCGCGCAGGCACCTGACGCACGGTGCGTCGTACAGGAGCAACAGCTCGGTACGGGCAACGCGGTACGCCGGGCGCTCGACGAGCTGCCGCACCTGAGGGGAACCGTGGTCGTCGTACCGGGAGACGTACCGCTGCTCACCGGTGCGACGCTGCAGCACCTGGCCGACGCGCACGAAGCCTCGGGTGCCGCCGCGACCATGCTGTCGGCTCGGCTGGCCGACCCGATGGGTTACGGACGGGTTCTGCGCAACGAGGCGGGCGGCGTACTCGGCATCGTCGAACAGCGCGACGCCTCGCCGGAGCAGCTGAAGATCGACGAGGTCGGCGTCTCGATCTACGCGTTCGACGCCGACTCCCTGCGCGACGCGCTGGCCCGGCTCACCACCGACAACGCGCAGGGCGAGGAATACCTGACCGACGTCATCGGCATCCTCGCCGCGGATGGCCGCAGCGTGCAGGCGCTGCTCACCGCCGACCCCGCCGAGGTCGGCGGCGTCAACGACCGCGCGCAGCTCGCCGACGCGGGCGATGCGTTGCGCGATCGGACGATCCGGGCCTGGCAGGTCTCGGGTGTGACGATCGTCGACCGCGCGTCGACGTGGATCGACGTCACGGTGACCCTCGAGCCCGACTCGGTGGTGCGGCCCTGCACCCTCCTGCGCGGCACGACCCGGATCTCCGCCGGCGCGGTGG
>JBDSAK010000427.1:0-7114 GCA_039922195.1 Mycobacteriales bacterium | reverse complement strand
CGGCGTCGGATGCCTGGGCCATTGCCATCTGCACCAGAGCGAGTTCGAGCAGCGCGCCGACCCCGGTGAGGAAGTAGAAACGCGCACCCGACACCTTGGCGCCGCGCTCGGTGTCGATGGCGCCGAGCATCTCGCCGAGCTCGAGATGGTCTCGCGGCGTGAAGTCCCAGACGCTTCTCCCTCGGCCACCTACCTCCCGCAGGACGACGTAGTCGTCCTCGCCGCCTTCGGGGACGCCGTCCTGCACGATGTTGCCGATGCGCAGCAGCAACTGGCGTACGTCGGCGTCCGCCGCGTTCTGGTCTGCTTCCGCCGCTTTCACATCGGCTGCAATGCCCCCGAGTTTCGCGAGCAGCTCGGTGCGTTCGTCGCCCGTCGCTGCGGCCACGCCTTTGCCCAGCGACTTCTGCCCGGCGCGCAGCCGGTCACCGCGCAGCACCGATTCCCGTCTGCGCGTATCGGCTGTCAGAAGGGCATCGACGACCGACTCGTCTTCCCCACGGATGCGCTGCGAACGACGTACGGCGTCAGGGTCTTCTCGAACGAGCTTGAGGTCGATCACACCGCCGAGGATAGCCGCCCGGCAGCAACGGTTTTCAGCCCGTCACGGATCGACGGGTAGGCCGGCGACCAGCCGAGGTCGCGCTTCGCCTTGCCGTTGTCGATCGCCAGGTTGCTGGTGAGGAAGCCAGCCGCGTAGGCGCCGGCGGCAGCCCGGACGACCCACAGCGGCACGGCGTATGGCTGCGACGCGCCGAGCTGACGGGCCAGCTCCCGGACGAAGTCATGCATTCCCGCCGGCTCGTCGTCCGCGATGTTGTACGCGGCGCCGGGCTTGCCTTCGTGCAGCGCGGCGACGACAGCCGCTGCGGCGTCGTCGATGTGCAGGTGCGAGACAACATTCTGCGCGCCGCGCACGACCGGCATCCGGCGGCGGCGTACGGCGTCGGCCAGGGACTCCGTGGATCCGACGCCTGGTCCGTAGAAGAGCCCGCATCGCAGCGAGACGCCGCCGAAGTCGCGCACCTGCTCGTCCTGCGCGACCGCAGGATTGCCAGCTGCCTCGAACGGCGAATCCTCGGTGAGCGGCAACGAACCGTTGCCGGTTGTGCCGTAGCCGAAGAAGAAGTTCTCGGCGACGTACTTCGTGACACCCGCTGCCCTCGCCGCGGTCAGCAGGTTGCGCGTGCCGTCGGTGCGCAGTCGGCCGGTCGCCGCCAGATCGGCGAGACGACGCGGGCCGCTCTTGGGCAGCGCGTTGAGGGTCTGCACAAGCGCGTCGGGCACTGCCTCGGCGACAGCGCGGCGTACGGCGTCGGAGTCCAACACGTCTGCGGTGACGAAGCCCTGGGCGGGCGTTCGGCTCAGCCCGACGACGTCGTGCCCATCGGCACGCAGCAGGAGTGACACCCGGCTGCCGAGAGCGCTGCGCGCGCCGGCGATCAAGACCTTCACGACTGCCGTCCCTTCATGGCTTGCGACGCGGCTAGCGCCAACACGAGCGCGATGACGACGAAGATGACGGGGTCACTCGACTTGCCGCCGGCGTCGCGGTCGACCACATGGGAGACCGCGTGCAATGCCGCGCCGATCGCGTTGGCGGCCAGCGCGACGGTCAGCGCCTTGGCATGGCGCAGGGACAGGAGCAAGGCCGAGCCCAACCCGATGAGGAACGCGCCGATGTCCCTGAGGAAGTGCCCGTTGTACGGCGGGAACTGCGCGGCGCTGTCGTAGAAGGCCCGCGGATCCACCATTGCCCAGATGCCGGAAATCACGAGGAGCACCCCGCCGACCAGGGCGGTCAGTCTTGGTAGACCTCTCACTGCACTCTCCCTCTGCGCTGGCACTCCGCGCCGGCCGTCCACTCTGGCCGTCTACGCTGGCTTGCATGGACACTGACGAGCAACGCCGCTCTGCTGTGACATGTCACAGGCTGTGGGTCCGGATCGTCGGGATGTCATGACGGACACGACGATGGACCCTGTTGCGGCATTCGACGAGGCCCGGCCGCAGCTTTTCGCGGTCGCCTACCGGCTGCTCGGCACCGTGACGGACGCCGAGGACGTGCTCCAGGATGCGTACCTGCGCTGGCAGGGTGCGGACCGCCGCGACGTCGAGTCGCCGGCGGCGTACCTCACGACCATCGTCACCCGGCTGTGTCTCGACGTACTCAAGTCCGCCCGAGTGCAACGCGAGGTGTACGTCGGACCCTGGTTGCCGGAGCCGTTGATCGATGCGGCAACCGGCCCGGCCGAGACCGCGGAGATGGCCGACTCGTTGTCGATGGCGTTCCTGGTACTGCTCGAGTCGCTCACGCCGCTGGAACGCGCGGCGTTCGTCCTGCGCCAGGTGTTCGGCTACGAGTACGCCGAGCTGGCGGCGGTTCTCGACCGCGACGAAGCCGCCTGCCGGCAGTTGGTGAGTCGCGCCAAGAGCCACGTGGAGTCACGGCGGCCGCGCGCTACCGCGTCTCGTTCGGACGGCGAGCGACTGGTCACCGAGTTCCTCACTGCCTGCGCGACCGGCGACGTCGACGGACTCATGGACATGCTCGCGCCCGACGTCGTCCTGCGCAGCGATGGCGGAGGTGTCGTCAGTGCGGCTCGTCGACCGATCTACGGAGCGGATGACGTGGCCCGCTTCATGGTCGGCGTGACCAAGCAAGGTGCCCGCACTGACTTCACCGTCGATCTCGCGCGGATCAACGGGGACCCGGGCTGCGTCGTACGCATCGGCGGCGACGTAGCGTTCGTCATGTCCTTGGACGTGCTCGACGGCACGATCGCCGGCGTACACGTCGTCCGCAACCCGGCCAAGCTCACCCACCTGCACGCGACGTAGTCTCGCCCGCGGTCCTGCACTTGTGTGCACTTGTGCTCGCGGCACGCCGTACCGGCCCGGCGTGTTCGCGCCGGATTGCACACGAGTCGGGAGTGTGGCGGCGAGCCGTCGGCGCCCGCTTTCCACAGATCGCCGCTGACCGGCCCGGCAACAGCGCCAGCGCGCCAGAGTCCGAACGTGATCAGCCCCCACGACCGAGACGCCATCGCGGTCTCGCGCGCGCTGGGCCGCGGCGGCTATGTGTCCAGCGCCGACCTCCGCGACGCCGGATTCAGCCGCGGTGACCGCGAGATCTACCAACGCGGCGAAGTTCTGCGCAGAGTGGGACCGCGGTTGTTCAGCGTGGTCGACATCGGTACGCCGGATGCCTGGCACGATCGCGTCTGGCGGGCCGCCGGCGCGTGCGGCGAAGGCGCGGTCGTCGGCCGGGAGGCGGCG
The DNA here is from genome assembly GCA_039922195.1 of Mycobacteriales bacterium. Classification (GTDB taxonomy): domain Bacteria; phylum Actinomycetota; class Actinomycetes; order BP-191; family BP-191; genus JBDTYE01. Next base: position 3,835 of record JBDSAK010000427.1, on the reverse strand, counting down.
GCCCGGCTGCACGGCCTCGCCGGCGGGGCGGCGGGGGCATCCGTGGTGATCCTCGTTCCGCCGACTTCACGTCGCCGCCGGATCGCGGGCGTGGACGTGTATCGTTCGCCGGTCCCGGACAGCGATCGTGTCGCCCTCGACGGACTGCAACTCACCAATCCGCTGCGCACGGTCGTTGACTGCGCCCGCTTCAGCGACCGGCTCACGGCTGTCTGCCTGCTCGAGTCCGCCGCCCGACAGGGCGTGGTGTCGCTCGACGAGGTGGCCGCTCGCCTGCTGGAGATGACCAGGGCACCGCACGTCCGGCGCGCGCGCGAAGCCCTGCGGCTGGTCGATGTCAGAAGCGAATCACCGCTGGAGACGGCGGTGCGGCTGCCCTTGCTCGACGCGGGATTGCCCTATCCCGAGCTGCAGTTGCCGTTCCGGTGTGGCGGCATCTCCGGACGGGTCGACATTGCGTATCCGATCGAGCTGCTCGGGGGACGCCGGGGCGGACGGTACGTCGGCCTGGCCATCGAGGCGGACGGACGCGAGTGGCACGTCGGTGACGAGGTGTTCCACCACGACCGCCGGCGGCAGACGGCGTTGGAAGAGGCTGGTTGGCTGGTTAGGCGGTTCACCGATCGGCACGCTCGGCGCTCGCCGGCGTACGTCGTCGAGACCACCCGGCGCGCGATCGCCACGGTGCTGACCTAGCTGGCGGGGCGCAAAACGCCGACTTGTGTGCATAGGTGCGCGCGACGCGCCGTACCGGACCGGTGTGTCCGAGCCGGCCTGCACACAAGTCGGGAAGGGGAGCGGTCGAGCGGGCGACCCTTAGGATCCGGTGCGGATCCGCTTCAGCCAGTCGGCCGCGCCGGTGAAGTCCTCGTCGCGTACGCCGCCGGGCACCGCCGAAGCCACGACGTCCGCCCGGCCGTAGGACCCGAGGAAGCGGACGTCGGCGCAGCGCCGCTTCAGGCCCATCAGCGCTTCGCCGACCCGGGCGTCGGCCACGTGCCCCTCCGTGTCGACGAAAAAGCAGTAGCGCCCCATCCCCTGCTTGGTGGGACGCGATTCGATCCGGGTCAGGTTGACCCCGCGCACGGCGAACTCCTCGAGCAATTCGAGCAGCGCGCCCGGGTGGTCGTCACCGATGAAGACGACCGCCGACGTGCGGTCCGAGCCGGTCGGTGCCGGCGGCGCGGAATCCGCCCGGCCGATGAGAACGAAGCGCGTCGTCGCATTGGGGTTGTCGCCGACGTCGTCGACCAGGATGTCGATCCCGTATTCCTTCGCGGCAATCGGTGCGCCCAGCGCCGCGATCGGGTCCGACGACAACGCGACCAGCCGAGCCGCTTCAGCAGTGGACGACGACGCCTCGATGGCCGCCGTCGGCAGGTTGGCCCCGAGCCAGTTGCGGCACTGCGCGGCCCCATGCGGCATGGACAACACGGCAGTGATGTCGGACAGCGCGACGCCGGGCCGGGCGAGCAACGAAATCGTGATCGGGAGCAGCACCTCGCGGCGGATCGCGAGCTCGTCGACACCGAAGGCGAGCTCGTCGAGCGTGATGTTGACCGATCCTTCGACCGAGTTCTCCAACGGCACCATCGCCGCGTCGGCATCACCCCGTCGTACGGCGGCGATCGCGTCGGCGATGGAGGGGCGGGGGTCGAACGTCGCGAACGTGGCCTCGGGAACGCTCAGCAGAGCGGCCTCGGTGAACGTGCCAGGCGGGCCGAGATAGGCCAACCGCGAGGGCGGCGTGCTCATGTGCGCGGCCCGCGGGTCGCGTACGAGATCGCCTGCGACTCCTCGGGCGAGAGCTGGTGATCAGACTTGTTGGCCTTGACGCCCTTCGCGTACGTGCGGGTCTCGGACCGACCGTTGATCGACGTCAGAACCAGGCCGTCACCGGAGTCGTCGAGCAGAGCCACCGAGAAGGAGAGCCGCCCGCCCATGTCGGGGAAGGCGTCGTAGCGGACGACGGCCACATGCCGGAGCGCATCCGCGAGTTCGATGCTGAGCTTGTGCACGCGCTGGCCCATGTGCTCGACCTCGCCGCGCAGATCCTCGACCGCCCTGCTGTGCTGGTTGACGACCGTCACGAAGTCCTCGCGGCCTTTGCCGCCTTGCAGGACGGCGTACGACGCGTGCATCTTGCGGAGGGTGACGCCCAGCGTCAGGGCCATGCCAAGAGCGATCACCGCAACGAAGGCAGCGAAGATCGCGAGAGTGCGGACAGCGTTCGGATCGAGCTGCACGGATAGCCTCGGGGCGTCGGGTTTACGGGCGGCCTGCTGGCGCGGCGAGTATAACGAGGCGAGGGAGGAGGAGCGTGGACCGGGACGAAGTGCGGACACTTCTTGAATCCGTCGCCGCTCGCGGCGTCACCGTTGACAGTGCGCTGGACGCACTCGCGACGACGACCCTGACAGGCGACGGATTTTCCGACCTCGGGTTCGCGCGGGTCGACACGCATCGCGGTTTGCGGACCGGTGACCCGGAGGTCGTCTACGGCGCCGGCAAGACTCCCGCGCAAGCGATCGCGATCGTTCGAGCGCTCCGCCAGGACACCGCGCGGCCCGCCCTCGTCACCCGCGCTCCCGACGACGTACTCGCCGCCCTGGTGACCGAGTTCGCCGACCATCGGGTCGAAGTTGACGCGCGGGCGATTGCGATCGGGTCGCTCCCGGAACCCTCGGGCACCGTGTGTGTCGTCGCCGCCGGGACATCCGACGGGCCGGTCGCCGCAGAGGCCGCGTTCGTCGCTCGCGTCTTCGGCGCGGCGGTCACGCGGGTCACCGACGTCGGAGTTGCCGGCATCCATCGGCTCATCGCCGCGCGCGCCGAACTCGAGGCCGCCGACGTACTCATCGTCGTCGCGGGCATGGAGGGCGCACTGCCATCGGCTGTGGGTGGACTCGTCGGTACGCCGATCGTCGCGGTGCCGACGAGCGTCGGCTATGGCGCGAGCTTCGGCGGCATCGCGGCGCTCCTCGCCATGCTCAATTCCTGCGCGCCTGGGGTTGTCGTGTGCAACATCGACAACGGCTTCGGCGCGGGAGTCTTCGCCGCACGGGTCGCGCGCCGGATCGGTGGTGCGAAGTGACCCGGGTCGGCTGGTTCCACTGCATCGCCGGGGCGAGCGGCGACATGGTGCTGGGGGCGCTGGTCGACTCCGGCGTGCCGATCGACGTCATGCAGAAGGCGATCGACGGTCTCGGTGTCGAGCAGATCGTGCTTCGCTCCGGCGACGTCACCCGGCACGGGCTGGGCGCGACCCAGGTGAGCGTCGAGGCGTCCGAGTCTCCGGTCATCAGGACCTGGGGCAACATCCGGATCATGCTCGAGCGGGCCACCCTCGACGATGCCGTCCGAACGACCGCGCTCGCGGTCTTCGAGCGGCTCGCCGCCGCAGAAGCGACGGTGCACCGCACCACCCCCGAACGCGTGCACTTCCACGAGGTCGGCGCGCTCGACGCGCTCGCCGATGTCGTCGGCGCGGCGGCGGGCATCCACTACCTCGGCCTCGACCTGGTCAGCGCGTCGAGTGTCGCGACCGGACTCGGGATGAGCCGCGGCGAGCACGGCGTCGTTCCGATTCCCGCGCCGGCCGTACTCGAACTCCTCATCGGCGTGCCAGTGCACACCGGCGGCATACCGCATGAGTTGTGTACGCCGACCGGTGCGGCCATCCTCGCGGCCACCGTCACCCGGTGGGGCGACATGCCCGCCATGGTGGTCGAATGCGTCGGCGTCGGTGCCGGCGGCCGTGATCTCGCGGAACTCCCGAACGTGCTCCGGCTCGTCGTCGGCGAGCAGGACCGCGCTGAGTCATCGGTGACACCGG
>JBDSAK010000426.1:0-5923 GCA_039922195.1 Mycobacteriales bacterium | reverse complement strand
CCACGGGGATTGGCAACGGCCCGTGTTTCTTCACCACTTTGCTGAGGTCCACTCCCTCGGCGTACTCCATGACGAAGAAATGCATGCCATTGACCTCGTCGGCATCAATGGCATGAACGATATTGGGATGATTGAGTTGGGCGGACGCTCGGATCTCTCTTTGAAACCGGCGAATTGCTGTCGGGCCGGTCAGTCGCTCGGCCCGGATGACCTTGATCGCAACGATGCGGTCGAGACGGGTGTCGAATCCGGTGTAGACCGTCGCCATCCCGCCGCGCGCCACACGGGCGTCGACCCGGTAGCGCCCGTCGAAGAGTTGGCCGATCAGCGGATCAGCGGTGGTGATGTCCACGAGCGCCCAGTCTACGGGCGGCTCGCGGGTCAGCCTCGTCCGAACCGCCGTTGGAGGAACAGCACATTGCGCACGTACGCCTTGGTGTCGGCGTACTCGCCGTTGCGTTTCACCGAGGCCAAGCCCTGGTAGTAGCCGGCGACCGCCACCTCGCGCTTTCCGGTCAGCTGCATGAGCAGCGCGAGGAATCGGACTCCGGCCACGACGTTGTCCTCGGGTGCCGACAGGTTCAGGGGCCGTCCCACGATGTATTTGCTGACCCATCGGCCAGTGTCGGGCATGACCTGCATGGCACCCACCGCACCGGCGGCCGAGACGACATCCATCTGGAACCCCGACTCCTGGTAGGCGACGGCCAACGCGAGGTTGACGTCCACGCCGGCCCGCTTCGCCTCCTTGCGGATGAGCGACTTGATTCGGGTGCGCAGGACCGCCCGTGGAACCGGCGTGAGCGCCGCGGGGGCGGCGACTGTCTGGGGCGCATAGCCGACGAAGAGCTGGTCGCCGAGCCGGATCACCCGTGACTTCGGGAGCTTGTTCGCGGCTTGCAGCCACGACACGGAGGTCTGGTAGCGCGCGGCCAGCCCGATCATCGTGTCGCCCGAGACGACCCTGTGGTAGCGCGGTACCCGCACCGTGCGCGGCGCTGCCTGCGTCGCGATGGCGCCGCCCGGGACGCGCAGGGACTGCCCGGCGTAGATCAGGTTGCTGTTGCCGGGGATGTCGTTGAGCTCCCGCAGCGCGGCGACGGAGGTGTGGTACCTCTTCGCGATGTCGCTGAGGGTGTCGCCCTTTCGCACCTTGATCACGCTGGTCGCGCCGGCGGAGAGCACGACCGAGAGGAGCAGCGGTACGGCGAGAGCGCGCGCGAGTCCCGGGAGGCGGCGGCCGAGGAGCCGTTGGCCAGAGCCGAGCGGGAAGGCGGTCATCAGGAGCGGTCCAAAGCGGGGAAGCGGCACGGCAAGGACGCCGCGCGTGAACGCGAAAGCGCGGCCTTCCCCTGCCGCACTGGCCAAGGTACCCATTCGGTAACCGGTGTGACAAGCGTGACGCGTGGGACTCGCCGGTTCCATCGGTCTGTGACGCCCTCGGGCGCGCGATCGTTGTGTCGAGGCGGCAGGATGTCGGTGGTGGGATTCATCGAGGACATCGAGTCGATCGGCTTCACCTACCAATCGGCGGGGCGGCAAGGCGTCACGCACTACGCGCTGCGCGGCAACCGCTACCTGACCTACTACTGCCACGTCGCCGACGACGACTCCGGCGGGGTCTTCTCCTGGGAGTTCGCCCTCGGCGAGTTCTGCCTCACGCGCGGCCTGCGGGTGGGAGCCAACGAAGTGCTCAACAGCTTCATGTACGCCGACGTCGACGTCGCCGTTGCGCCGTCCCTTGCCGCAGTGGTTGCGCAGATCGATCAGACGGAGACGCTGCTCAACTCGCTGCGATTCGCCGACCCGTCCATCTGACGAAACCGGGCACGGCACGGCGCGCTCGCACGCGCGTAGACTTGGCGGCGTACGACATCCCGTCCATCCGGGGAGCTCGAGCCATCGGGCTGAGAGGCCGGCACATCGCGCCGGCGACCCGCACCACCCGATCCGGGTAATGCCGGCGAGGGGAGTCCAGTCACATGCCAGATACCCCTGACCCGCTGGTCATCGGCGGTCGCTCCTTCACGTCCCGGCTCCTCGTCGGCACCGGGAAGTTCGCGAGTCATGCGGTGATGCGCGACGCGCTCGACGCGTCGGGAGCGGAGATCGTCACCGTCGCGCTGCGGCGCGTCGACCTCTCGCGCGCCGGTGCAGGCGATGTGCTCGACTTCGTCGACCCGACGCGGTATCTCCTGCTGCCCAACACTTCCGGGGCGACCACAGCGGAAGAAGCCGTGCGGCTCGCCCGGCTGGCCCGCGCCGGAGGCATGCCCAACTTCGTGAAACTCGAGGTGACACCGGATCCGCGCTACCTCGCCCCCGATCCGATCGAGACGCTGCGCGCCGCCGAGATGCTCGTCGCTGACGGTTTCATCGTGCTGCCGTACTGCTCCGCCGACCCGGTGCTCTGCCGACGCCTCGAGGAAGCCGGCTGCGCGACGGTCATGCCGCTCGGCTCATGGATCGGCTCCAACAAGGGCCTGCGCACCCGTGACGCGGTCGAGATCATCATCGAGCAGGCCGGGGTGCCGGTCGTCGTCGACGCGGGCCTCGGTGTGCCCAGCGACGCGGCCGAGGCGATGGAGATCGGGGCGGACGCCGTACTCGTCAACACCGCTATCGCGATCGCCGGTGACCCCGTCGCGATGGCCCGCGCGTTTGCCCTCGCCACCCTGGCCGGCCGGCTCGGCTACCACGCCGGCCGCGCCGCCCCCCGCAGCGATGCAGAGGCGTCCTCCCCGCTGACTGGCTTCCTCGGTCAGTCCAGCGTCGGTCAACCAGCATGAGCGTTGCCGCCGGTCGGTTCGCCGTTGAGCTTGCCGCACTCGATGCAAGCTCGCTGTCCGCGTATTCGCTCACCGCGTCGGACGCGGACATCGACCGGGCACTGGGCGCGGACCATCTCGATCCCCGGCACGTCGCCGCGCTGTTGTCACCGGCCGCCGCGGTGCGACTCGAGGAGCTCGCGACCGTTGCCGGCGACCGCACCCTCCAGCGGTTCGGCCGCGCAGTCCGGTTGTTTGCGCCGCTGTACATCTCCAACGAATGCCTGTCGACGTGCACCTACTGCGGTTTCGCCAAGGATCTCGACGTCGTGCGCCTGACGTTGACGCCTGATGAGGTCGAAGCAGAGGCGCGGCTGCTCGCCGACCGCGGTTTCCGCCACCTGCTGCTGGTGTCGGGGGAGCATCGGGTGGCTGTCTCCGCGGACTACCTGACTGACGTCGTACGACGGGTCGCCTCCGTGGTGCCTTCGGTCTCGGTCGAGACGCAGACCTGGAGCGACGACACCTACTCGCGCCTGGTTGCCGCGGGCGCTGAAGGCGTCGTGCACTACCAGGAGACCTACGATCGCGACCGGTACGCCGAGGTGCACGTCGCGGGATGGAAGCGCGACTTCGACCGGCGGCTCACGTCGACCGAACGTGCAGCGGAGTCAGGCATCCGGCGGCTCGGTATCGGGGCGTTGCTCGGTCTCGCTCCGGATTGGCGGGCCGACGTGCTAGCGGTTGCGGCACACGCGTCGTTTCTGTGTCGCGCGTACTGGCGCATCGACGTGACCGTCGCACTGCCGCGGATCAAGCCGTGCGCGTCGGGCTTTCAGCCGGTCGCTGCCGTGGACGACGCGTCGTACGTCCAGGCGTTGTGCGCGCTGCGTCTTGCCGCGCCCGATGCGGGGATCGTCTTGTCGACGCGCGAACCCGCCGCCCTGCGCGACGGCCTGGTGCGCATCGCCGTGACGCACATGAGCGCCGGATCGTCGACCGAACCCGGCGGTTACTCGCATCCAGGCGAAAGCCAGGAGCAGTTCGCCATTTCCGACGAACGCACGCCGGCGGAAGTTGCGGCGATGCTGACGGCGGCAGGCTACGAGCCGGTGTGGAAAGACTCGTTCCCGCTGCTGCCCGCGTGACTGTCGCGCGCTGCGCATGACGCTGCAGGTGCTCGTCGATGCAGACAACGTGCCGCCAGCGCGGGTGCGCGCCGTGCTGGCCGAGCTCCCGCCGGACGCCGACATCGTTGTTGTCGGTAGCGCCCGCGCGCTCGCGCGGGTCGAGTGGCCGTCGCAGGCGCGGGTTGAGGAAGCGACGGGGTGGCAGCGCGCCGATGTCGCGCTGGCTCGGATCTATGTCGGTGGTGAGGACCCGTTGGTGCTCATCAGTGGCGACGGCGATTTCGCGCTGCTCGCGCAGCAGCACCGCGGGCCGGTGCTCGTGGTGTCCGAGGCCGCGTCCGAGCGACTGCGAGAAGTCGCGACGGTCATCGACCCGGTGCACGACGGCACGCAACGATTGCGCTCATGGCTTGTCGCCGTAGGATCTGTCGATGTCGGTGAGTGAATCGCGCGGCGAAGTCCGCTCTGAGATTGACATCGCACTTCTCGAAGGCGAGGCCGCCGATGGCGTTCTTGGCGACCTCGCGGAAGTCCTGGTCGACTGTGTCGATGGCGGCGCCAGCGTTGGCTTCGAGGCGCCCCTGCCGGTGGAGACCGCGCGCGAGTGGTGGCGTAAGACGATGCAGGACTCGAGCGCGCTGACGTGGATCGCCAGTTCTGCCGGGCGGGTTGTCGGTGTGGTCCGACTCCTGCCATCGGGTTATCCCAATGGGCGCCATCGCGCGGAAGTCGCGAAGTTGCTGGTGCACCGCGACGCGAGAGGTCGCGGTGTCGCCACATCGCTGATGCACCACCTCGAAACGGGGGCTATCGAGCGCGGGCGCTGGTTGCTCATCCTCGACACCCAGACGGGCAGTCCTGCTGAACGGCTCTACGAAAAGTGGGGCTGGCAGCGGCTCGGCGTACTCGAAGACCATGCGTACTCCCCGGACGGCCGGCTCGCGCCGACGACGTTCATGTCCAAGCGACTCGCCGGCTCCTAGAACACGCTTCTGTTCCGACCCCTGCACTTCAGCGGTTGGATGGCGTCGCCGATCTAGCTAGTTCACCCGCGACGGACAGGCGGACAGGTGTCGACGCAACAGGCTTCCCCGGATGAAGCGGCCCAGGCATCCATCGCGGAAGCGGCACAGCCGATGACGGTTGCGGCGATGGCTGCGGCCACACCGACAAGCCGGGATCGATACGTCGACCTGTTGCGCTTCTTCTCGATCGCTGTCGTCGTGCTCGGCCACTGGCTGATGGCGGTGGTCACGTACGACGACGGCCGGATGAGTGGATCGAACGCGCTGGTCTACATCCCGAAGCTCAAGTACGTGACCTGGGTGTTGCAGGTCATGCCGATCTTCTTCTTCGTCGGCGGCTTCTCGAACCTGGTGACCTTGGACGCGGTGGCTCGTCGCGGCGGGCGATTCGCGGACTTCATCGATGGGCGCGCGTCGCGGTTGCTTCGGCCGGTCACGATCCTGCTGGTCGTCTGGGTGCCGATCACGCTGGTGCTCGAGCTCGGCAACGTGCCGGCGTCGACGCTGAAGGTCGTCACCAAGCTCGTCGTGCAACTGCTGTGGTTCATCGGCGTCTATCTGCTCGTCGTCGCTTTCGCGCCGCTGATGCTGCGCGCGCACCGTCGCTTCGGGCTTTTCGTCCCCGGTGCTCTGGCGGTGTGCGCCGGGCTGGTGGACGCGGCCGCACTCGGCGCGGACCTCAAGGCTGTGGCGATCCTGAACTTCGCGTTCGTCTGGCTCTTTGCGCAGCAGCTGGGCTTCTTCTACGCCGACGGCAGCTTCGTCCGTTGGTCGCCGAAAGTGCCCTATCTCCTTGCCGCAGCAGGCTTTTTCGGCTTGTACGCCGCCACGACGTGGGGAACGTATCCGTCGAGCATGGTCGGGATGCCGGGGGAGAAAGTTTCGAACATGGCGCCGCCGACGATCTGCATTCTGTCGCTGACCTGCTTGCTCGTCGGCGTGGTGATGGCGGTCCGCGCGCCGGTGACTCACTGGCTGCAGAAGCCGAAGGTGTGGCAGG
>JBDSAK010000425.1:0-3390 GCA_039922195.1 Mycobacteriales bacterium | reverse complement strand
ATTGCTTTCAGCCGGCCGTCGACACCATGATCGGCATCGGCGAAATGCGGATCAGAGTACCGGGCTTCGCGCTCACCTTGGACCCATCGAGTCGCGAAACGGACCGGTAACCGGCGGGTACGGGCGCGAGGTAGGACATCGTCGGGTGCCAGGAGATCTCCATGCGCTCACGGCCGCGGGTCAACAGGCAGGCGTACGTCCCGGCACGCGGACCGATCGCCACCCGGGAGCAGCGCAGCAGACGCGCGCGCACCAGCCACTGGTAGGTCACGCCGTACGCCCGACCTGCATCGCTCGGCGTGTTCCGGTCTTCAGAAGTCAGGAAGAGGCCCCCGAATCCGCGGTCATCCCAGGCGTACCAGTACGTGCGGTCGACCCGCGCGTGCGCCGTCAAGATGTAGGTGCGCGCGACAAATGCCATCGCCATCTGCCCGGTGTACAGCTCGGACGTCTCCGGCGTCCCGGCAGTGCGCCCGTACCCCGATTCCGTGTTCCAGATCGGCCGGTTGACCTTGTGCTTGGCCATGATCTGCCGGATCCGGGAGACCGAGCCGAGAATGCTTTCGGGTCGCTGCCTCGACATTACGTAGAGGTGAACCGCGATCACGTCGGAGTAGCGGGCGCCGCCGGCGGCAAGGTAGCGATCGAGCCAGGTCGGCGAATTCAAGGTCCGCACGGCGATCCCAGGTGAGACCACGACGTTGGCCGGGTCGATGCGCTTGAGGACGGTGTACGCCTCCCGCGCCATGGTCAGCATCGTGGCGGGTGTGCCGGAGTAGAAGCCCTTGACGTTCGGCTCGTTCCACAGTTCCCACTTGTGGATCTGGCCCTTGTAGCGAATCGCCAGGCTACGCACGTATGCCCGCCACGTCGCCATGTCGGCCGGTTCGGACGCTGCTCCGGGGCCGTTGTAACTCGTTTCGTTCGGCCGCTTGGCGGCCCAGCGGGGCGTCTGCCCTAACACCATGAGAACTTCGCGCCGACCGCTGACGGCGCGCTCCACACGGTGGTCGAGCGTGCCCCAGTTCCACACGCCGGGAGCAGGCTGCATCTCGCGCCAGCTCGTCCCGGTGTCGTGCAGACGAATAGTGCTGAAGGGCACCTGCGGCCAGTTGCTGTAAGGGTCGGAGACGTGCAGCCCGAACATGGTGCTGCTGATCGGTGCGGGCAGCGTCGCGGCGGACGCCGGCGGAGCGGCGGCGAGCAGTGTCGACAGTGCCGCGAGCACAGAAACTACACCCGCGCGCATGGTGTTCAGTCCTCGCGCGCGCATCGTCGGTACTCCACGGGTGTCGGTCGTCATGGATACCAGCCCCCGGAGGGCGCCGGCCGTCGTACCTTACGGTGTTCTGATCCGGGGTGGCAGGGATCTGCCGATGCCCGGCGCCTTCGACTTCGGTAGTCTCGCTGGAAATGAAAATTCTGAGCGTTGTCGGTGCACGGCCACAATTCGTGAAGTTGGCCCCTGTTGCAGCTGCTCTCGACCAAGCAGGCTGCGACCATTTTATCGCTCACACGGGTCAGCACTATGACCATCAAATGTCGGACGTCTTCTTCGAAGACTTGAGGATCCCGCCACCGGACGCGGATCTGGGCGTCGGCTCAGGGAGTCACGGGGCGCAGACTGCGGCGATGCTCGCCGCGCTCGAAGACGTGATCGACGAGCAACGTCCCGACTGGGTCCTCGCGTACGGCGACACGAACTCGACAATCGCCGGAGCGCTAGCCGCGGTTAAGTTGCACGTGCCGGTGGCGCACCTCGAGGCGGGACTGCGTTCCTTTAACCGGCGGATGCCCGAAGAGCACAACCGAGTGCTCACCGACCACGCTGCAGACCTACTGATGGCCCCAACGGCGGCCGCGATGACCAACCTGACCCGCGAAGGACTTCTCGAGCGATCGCGCCTCGTCGGTGACGTCATGACCGACATCTGCTTCCTCGTTCGCGATGCGATCGTGCGCCGCGGACCGCAGGCCCCAGCAGGGCTGACTGCGGGGAATTACGTGGTCAGCACCATTCACCGGCCCGACAACACTGATGATCCGCTCCGGCTCGCTCGCATAGTCACCGCATTGCAGGCACTCGACAATCCGGTATTGCTGGTGGCCCACCCGCGCCTTGCCGCACGCGCCCGCGAGTACGACATCGACCTCGCGAAGGGCGCGATCGTGCTGTGCGAACCGCTCGGCTACCCGGAGATGGTCGCAGCGGTTCTGCAGTCGGCCGGCGTCGTGACCGACTCCGGCGGCCTCCAGAAGGAGGCCTACCTCCTCGAGTCGCCGTGCACGACGATCCGTTCCGAAACGGAGTGGGTCGAAACGCTCGACGACGGGTGGAACGTCCTGGACAACGATCTCGAGCGGCTGGCCGAACTCGCCGCGCGGCCCAAACCTGCGACGGCCGTTCGCCGTCATTACGGCGACGGTGACGCAGCGAGCAAGGTGGCAGCCCTTCTCGCTGCGGCTCCCCCCGGTCAGGAGGCAACGCGTGTATGAGCCGCGGACCTACTGGGAGTCACTGCTCCGCCAACGGACTGGACTTTCAGGTGTCGCCGACCCGGGCCACACCGACGCAGCGCTACGTGCGTCGTACCGCGTCGTTCACCGCAACGTGCGTCGCCTGTTGCGACACCACGGGCTGGGAAGTCTCACCGGTAAGCGCGTCCTCGACATCGGTAGCGGCAGCGGCTACTGGCTGACGGCATGGCAGCAGCTCGGCGCCGGCGACATCACCGCGGTCGAATTGACGGACGTCGCGAGCGATCGACTGCGCGACGCGTTTCCGACGGTCACGCTGGTGACTGGCGATGTGTCCGAAGAATCACTCGAGGTCGAAGGCACGTTCGACTTGATCTCGGCGATGAGCGTCTTGCTCCACATCGTCGACGAGGACGCGTTCGTCAGGGCACTGACTCGCCTTGGCGCCTGGCTTTCCCCGACCGGAGTGCTGCTGGTTGCCGATCCGATCCTCACCCGTCGCGACAGTCGACACACCGCTCAGGTCGGCGACAACAGCATCGCGCGGACCGTCGGCGAGTGGCGTATTGCGCTGGATCGCGCCGGTTTGCGTCTCGAGGAAGTCCGCACGAGTACGGTGCTTCAGGGAAATCCGATCGATGTCCGCGGCGAGCGCGCGGCGCATCGGCTCAACCAGGCTTGGCGTCGATACGCAAAGGTCCAGGCGAGCGCGCCTAGGTTCGTCGCTCGAGCGGTCATCGGAGCGGTCGAGGCTGCCGACGTCGTGTTGTCGCGAGGGCACCTGCTGCCGATCAGCGCCAAGCTCGCTGTCATCACCAAACGCTAGGCGCAATCGATGACCTTGATCACCGTGGTGATACCGGCGTTCCGCGCCGCTGCGTTCCTGGAAGCGACGATGAACTCCGTCGAGGC
>JBDSAK010000424.1:0-2520 GCA_039922195.1 Mycobacteriales bacterium | reverse complement strand
TGCTCCCCGATACGCAAGGGCAGCAAAAGAAGTGGCTGCTGCACATCGGCCGCAGCTTCTCCGACGTCCCCCCCACCAGCCTCTACTACCGGCACGTCGAAACGCTGACGCACCACGGCATCACCGGCGGCTGCCTCTTCTCGCGGCGAGGCAACTTCTGCCCCTCGACGCCGACGTCGCGCGAGCAGATGGCGCCCCTCTTGCTGATCGCGAAGGAGGGCAGCGGATATCCGACGCCCGCCTGCGGAGGCGACGTGTTCGACGACGTCACTGCGAGCAACCCTTTCTGCGGCTGGATAGAGGAGCTGGCGCGCCGAGGGGTAGTGCGCGGCTGTGCCCCCGGTCTGTACTGCCCCCAAGCGACAGTGGCCCGGGAGCAGATCGCTGTCTTCGTCCTGCGGACGCTCGTCCCCGGCATCGTGCCGCCACCGTGCGCGGCACCGAACGTCTATGCGGACGTGCCGGAGAGCCACCCGTACTGCGCCTGGATCGAAGAACTGGCGAACCGCGGCGTCGTCTCCGACTGCGGTGGCGGGAACTACTGCCCGGCAGCGGAGGTCAGCCGCGAGCAGATGGCGTTCTTCGTCACCAGCGGCTTCGGCCTCACCCTGTACGGCCCGTGACCTGGCGCACTCCGCACCCAACCGCTCCACCTATTTCGGCCTCGCGGCCGGAGAGAGGACCGTCATGAAACCGTTGACAAGCCTCATCGCTGTCGTCGTCTCTGCGTCCCTGGCTGGTATTGCATCCGGCGGCGACACCGCCCCGCCCGCATCGATGGGAGACATCTCCGCGCCGCGCGACGTCACCATCGGCGAGCCGTGCGCGGACGGTCCACTCGGGAGCCAGAAGATCGCCTTCGTTTCCGACCGCGACGGCGATTTCGAGATCTATTCGGTCCTTGCCGACGGTACGGGTCTGGAACGCCTCACCCATCACCCCGGAAAGGACGAGGACCCTGCGTGGTCGCCGGATGGCCAGCGGATCGCCTTTGTCAGCGACCGCAGCGGATCCCGAGCCATCTACGTCATGAACGCGGATGGCTCCGACGTCGTCCGGTGGACCTTCTCCTCCTCTTACTGGAACGAGGGTCCCTCGTGGTCGCCCGACGGCACTCAGATCGCCTACGCGACCTTGAGCGGCAACGGAAGCATGAACCTCTGGGTGATGACGCTGGATGCCGAGGGGCGTCGGCCGGCGCTGCTCTTCGGGGCGCCCGGCTGGGATGCCCAGCCGGCCTGGTCGCCGGATGGCACTCGCCTCGCGCTGGCCAGCGATTGGGTCGCCTACGACTTCGTCTCCGACATCTACCTCATCAACGCCGATGGATCGGGGTTCACACCACTGACGGGGGACATGTTCGATTTCACCGACTACTACAGCCCCGCATGGTCGCCCAGTGGGGAGAAGCTCGCAGCCACCATCATCCGGAGGGTGGGACCCGAAGACGTGGCAACCCTCGGAGTCATGAATTCCGATGGCAGCGGTTTGACGTCGTTGATCTCGTCCGTCGCCTGGACCACGAGCTCGTGGTCGCCGGATGGTCAGCGGATCGCCTTCACCTCCGGTTCCGGCGGCAGCCGCGACCTTTCATGGGTCAACGCCGACGGAAGCGCCACGGGCTCGATCATCTCGAACGGATGGAATCCCTCGTGGCGCCGCTGACCGCGAGGCTGGCGTTCGACCGCCTTGTCATTGCACCTGGTGTCGTCGTTCTCGCGTTGCTTCTCGGGCCGGGCTGTGGCGGAAACAACTCAAGGACCGCGCCGACGAACGTGCCCGCCAACCTGGTCGCGCCGCTTGCCGCGCGCCCCCAGCTTTCACTCGTCTACCGCGTGCGCTTCGAGGGCGGTTCGCTCGCGCCTGCGGTCGACACCATCGGTGTCGGCGCAATCAAGCTCGGGCACACTCAAGTGGCCGATTCGATGCCGACCTGGCAGCTCGGAGGCGGCGGCCTCACGCTCGGCATCATGCGGCCTGCGGACCAGCCTGCGGTGACGCGGCTCGTCGTGGCCGGCCCGATGGCCACGCCCGTCGGGTTCGCGGCCGGCACGGTCTTCGGCATGCGGGCCGTGTTCGCGGGGTTGGCCGGGCCGCACGCAGCCGAAAACGTCTGGGCCATGGCGCTCGTGGCACGGACAGGCGACGAGAATCAACTCGAGAGCGACCTGTTTACGGCGGCGACGCTTCAGGTACGTGCCGACGGCGCGCGGCTCAACACCCCCGGCTGTGGGCCCACGGACCTCCCCAACGTGCCGCAGGATGTCTACGACGCCCTGGTTGGCGGCGCGACGTTCAGGCTCGAACTGGTCGTCGATCGAGTGACCGGGGTCGGCAACGCCGCGCTCTACGTGGGGGCATTCGAGGTCTCCAACACGTGCACCTTCGCCGGCTTCACGTCGACGGGCGGCCCGACGATCACGGCAATCGGGCCGAACCTTGCGGTGGCGAGAGGCCCCGGGCGTGCGTCGGTAAGGGTGCTCGATTTCCAGGTCTTCAAGTGAACAGGCGGTCGGGAGT
>JBDSAK010000423.1:0-7002 GCA_039922195.1 Mycobacteriales bacterium | reverse complement strand
TCGCGTCGAAGATGGTCGACGCAGTGCTCAAGGGTGGCAAGCCGGAGATCAACAACGAGAAGGACTACGACAACGGCAAGAAGGTCGTGCCGTCGTTCCTGCTCGACCCGGTGGCGGTGGACAAGTCAAACTACAAGCAGATCCTGATCGACGACTCGAAGTACTACACGGAGGACCAGCTGAAGTAGGCCGCCGAAGTCAGGCCTGCACCGGGCACTAGCATTGTCACGGGCGGCGGAGAGAGCCTCTCCGCCGCCCGTGCATGCTGCGATCAAAGGACATGCTGATGGCTGCACCGCTGATTCTCGAGATGCGCGACATCTCGAAGAGCTTCCCTGGCGTCAAGGCCCTTGAGCACGTCACGCTCGAGGTTCGCCAGGGCGAGATCCACGCGATCTGCGGGGAGAACGGCGCCGGCAAGTCGACGCTCATCAAGGTGCTCGGCGGCATCTACCCGCACGGGTCCTACGAGGGCGACATCGTCTACAACGGCGAAGAGGTGGCGTTCAAGGACATCCGCGGCAGCGAGGCGCGCGGCATCGTCATCATCCACCAGGAGCTCGCCCTGATTCCGCAGCTGTCGATCGCGGAAAACATCTTCCTTGGCAACGAACACTCGACGCGCGGGGTCATCAGCTGGAACGAGACCAGCAAGCACGCCGCGGCGCTCCTGAGGCGCGTCGGTCTCCACGAGAATCCTGAGACGCGCATTGCGGACCTCGGTGTCGGCAAGCAGCAACTGGTCGAGATCGCCAAGGCGCTGTCGAAGAAGGTCGAGCTGCTCATCCTGGACGAGCCGACCGCGGCACTCAATGAGGAGGACAGTCAGAAGCTGCTCGGCCTGATCCTCGAGCTGAAGGCGAACGGCATCGCTTCGGTCATCATCTCGCACAAACTCAACGAGGTCGCCCAGGTCGCCGACGCCATCACGATCCTGCGCGACGGTCGCACGATCGAGACGATTCGGGTTGCCAAGGGCGAGGTCATCGACGAAGACCGCATCATCCGCGGCATGGTCGGTCGTGACCTCGCGCACCGCTTCCCGGAACGGACGAGTACGCCGGGCGAGACACTGTTCGCGGTGAAGAACTGGACCGTTTACCACCCGCTCGACCAGACCCGCAAGGTGGTCGACGACGTTTCGCTGCACGTCAGGCGAGGCGAGATCGTTGGTCTGGCGGGCCTCATCGGCGCAGGTCGCACCGAGCTGTGCATGAGCGTTTTCGGGCGAAGCTATGGCACCCACATTTCGGGTCAGGTCTTCAAGGGAGACAAGGAGATCCACCTCCGAACGGTGTCCGACGCGATCAAGCACGGCATCGCATATGTCACCGAAGACCGCAAGCGCTACGGTCTGCACTTGATCGACACGATCAGCCGGAATGTCTCTCTCGCCGCATTACGAAAGGTAAGCGAGAAATTCGTCATCAGCGAGCGCGAGGAAGCCACTAGCGCGGAGGGCTTCCGCAAGCAGATGAACATCAAGGCACGCGATGTCGCGACGATCGTCGGGACGCTCAGCGGCGGCAACCAGCAAAAGGTCGTGCTGAGCAAATGGATCTTCACCGATCCCGACATTCTCATCATCGACGAACCGACGCGCGGAATCGACATCGGCGCAAAGTCGGAGATCTACGGGATCCTCAATCAGCTGGCGGCTGACGAGAAGGCGGTGCTCTTCATCTCGTCCGAGCTGCCCGAACTGCTCGGCGTGTGCGACCGCATCTATGTCCTCAGCGAGGGCCGGCTTACCGGCGAGCTCAGCCGCAAGGACGCGACACAAGAGTCACTGATGAAGCTGATGACCATGGACAGGGGAGCGAGCAATGTCAACAACGTCGCCTGAGCGCGAGGTCGGCGGGCAGGCTCCGCAATCGGGGGCCGGGGTCGCCAGCGTTCTGCGCACAGCTTTCAGCAAGAACATCCGCCAGTCGGGGATGCTCCTCGCCCTCGCCGTCATCGTCGTCTACTACCAGATCGTCACGCACGGCACGACTCTGCATCCCGCCAACGTCAGCAACGTCATCCAGCAGAACGGCTACATCCTGGTCCTCGCGATCGGGATGGTCATCGTCATCATCTCCGGGCACATCGATCTCTCTGTCGGCTCGGTTGCGGCTCTGACCGGCGCCGTCGCGGCGCAGCTGATGATCAAGCAGCACTGGCCGTGGGGCTGGGCCGTGGTCGCTGCACTGGTGGTCGGCGCGCTGATCGGCGCCTGGCAGGGCTTCTGGATCGCGTACATCGGCATCCCGTCGTTCATCGTGACGCTCTCAGGCATGCTGGTGTTCCGCGGCATCACCTTCACCGTGCTCGGCGGTCGCGATGTCGGCCAGCTGCCGCGGGGATTCCGGGAGCGGACTACCGGCTTCCTGCCGAAGTACGACCTCGGCTTCGGCGGCAAGGTCCACAACCTCACCATCGTGCTCGGCCTGTTGTTCGCGCTGTTCGTCGTCGTCAACCAGTGGCGCGATCGCCGGGTGCAGACCCGGTACGGCGCCGAGGCACTGCCCTTGTACCTGTTCGTCGGCAAGGTCGCCGCGGTCGTCGCGTTCCTGCTGGGATTCACCTGGCTCCTCGCCAGGTACAACGGCTACCCAGTCGTCCTGCTGATCCTCGCGTTCCTGCTGCTCACCTACGGCTTCATCATGAAGCGGACCGTGCTTGGCCGGCACATCTATGCAGTCGGCGGCAACTCTTTGGCGGCCAAGCTGTCGGGTGTGAAGAGCCAACGGGTGACCTTCTTCGTTTTCGTCAACATGGGCATCCTCGCCGCGCTGTGCGGACTGCTCATCACGGCACGGCTCAACTCGGCGACCCAGAGCGCCGGGAACTTCTTCGAGCTCGAAGCCATCGCGGCGGCGTTCATCGGCGGCGCTTCGGCGAGCGGCGGCGTAGGGACGGTCCTCGGCGCGGTGATCGGCGGCCTGGTGACTGCCGTCATCGCGAATGGCCTGTCGCTCACCAGCGCGTCGACCGGCCGGCAGTACATCGTGCGCGGTCTGTTGCTGATGTTCGCGGTCGCCTTCGACATCTTCAACAAGAAGCGAGTCGGCAGGTAGTGGATCGCCGCCGAGGTGTCCCGGCGATTCGCAAGGACGGAGTTCGCGTGGCCAGCCCAGCTGACGATCGCGCCGCCCGGCCCGGTCGACCACCGGGGATGATAGACGTGGCTCGACTCGCCGGCGTGTCGCACCAGACGGTCTCGCGGGTGCTCAACGACCATCCGAACGTTCGTGAGGGGACCCGCCAACGAGTCACGGCGGCTATCAAGGCGCTCGACTATCGGCGCAACCTCGCCGCTCGTGCCTTGGCGACCGGACGCTCGCAGACACTCGGTGTCATCAGCTTCGACACGACTCTTTACGGGCCGGCGTCTACGCTGTACGGCATCGAGCAGGCCGCCAGGGATGCGGGATATTTCGTCACGATCGCGAGCCTGAAAGCGATAACCCGCGAGTCGGTACTCGATGCGCTCGACCGCCTGATATCGCAATCGGTCGACGGCATCATCGTCATCGCGCCGCAGGAGCAGGCGGCACAGGCGTTCACCGACCTGCCGCACGCGGTGCCGCTCGTCGCGGTCGGAGCCGCCCGCGGCCGCGACGTTCCGGCTATTGCGGTTGACCAGTACGCCGGCGCAGCAGCGGCCACGGCGCACCTGCTCGACCACGGCCACTCCACGGTCTGGCACGTTGCGGGTCCGAAGGGCTGGCTCGAGTCGACGTCGCGGCTGTCCGCCTGGCAGCAAACGCTCGAGGAGGCGGACGTCGACGTACCGCAGCCGTTGGTAGGCGACTGGAGCGCGCGCTCTGGCTATGAAGCCGGCCGAGTGCTGGCCCGCATCTCGCGCCTCAGCGCTATCTTCGCGGCCAACGATCACATGGCTCTGGGTGTCATGCGTGCCCTTAATGAGGCGGGCCTCCGCGTTCCGGAAGACGTGAGCCTCATCGGCTTCGACGACATACCGGAATCGGAGTACTTCTCGCCCCCGCTGACGACGGTGCGGCAGGACTTCGACGAGCTCGGCCGCCAGAGTCTCGCGCTGCTGCTGGGGCTGATCTCGGACGAGCCGGACACCGGGATCGAAGGGGTCCGCGCCCAGCTGGTTGTGCGCAAGAGTGTCGCTGCAGCCTCTCACTGATGCAGCCGCTCGATGTCGAACTGCGCACATCGGAAGCGACACCCATCCGGGAAATCCGGTGAGTTGAGGCGACCGACCGCGGCCAACCGGCGATGCTCAGCGTGCCGGGCGACAGCTGGGGGTTACCCCACGGGCAGTACGCCGACGGCGTCGTCGAGGTCCAGGCAGTCGCCGGTCCAGTCCGGTGGTGGCGTCTCCGCGGGAACGTCCGCCCGGGCCGCGGTGTTGCGTTCGGCGAGCCGTCGGGCGGAGTACTGGCGAAGAGGCGGCACTGCCGGAAGCAGCCACCGGCGGGCACGCAGCAGAGCATCACCAGGTATTGCGTACCGCGGGGCAGCGAGCGCAAAGCCCGGGCGACGCGGCGGCGTCTCCGCCGGAACCGTCAGTCGTTGAGCGCCCAGATGGCCCAGGTCGCGAACATCGCCGCTCCACATGCCGCTTCAACCAGCATGCCGAGCAGGTAGCCCTTCGCAGCGTGGAGCGTGACGCGCCATGCGGCGGACCACTGCCCGAGGCGGGAGCGTTCCGCGAGCACCAGCCCGACGATCGCACCGGGCACGAAGCCGAAAAACGGGATCACGAACATTCCGACTACCCCGCCAACCGCGGCAACGAGCATCGACGTCGTCGGCGCGCCACCCCTGGCAGCGGACCGGCGGGCGAATACGAGCGAAACCAGACTGCCGACGACGAAGAGACCGACGATGACGACCATCGCAACGGACCCGATGCCCCCGAAGCCTTCTGATAGGCCGTACAGAATCGCGGCGACGAGGATAAGCACGAGACCGGGCAAGAATGGCAGAAGTGTTCCGACCAGGCCGGCCACCATCGTGATGGCGACAAGGGCGGTGACAGTCCCGGAGTCCATTTCGGCACCCTAGCGCTCGTCGCGAGTGCCCGATGCGGCACACTCCGCGGCATGACTGATGAGCGAAAGATCGGCCTGGGCAAGGTCATCGACAGCGCGTCCGACTTCTACCAGGCACGTCCGGCCTTCTCCTGGGGCCGGCCCGACGGGCGAGGCCTGCCCGCCATCCAGTACGACCTGCTCTTCGCGGTCGCCACGAAGCAGTCGCCATAGTTCGGTTCAGGCCGGCGCCAAGGCCGCGTCGAGCCGCAGCGCGGGGACCCGTCCGCTCAGAGGAGTCCCACTCGACAGGGCGTCCTCGTCGACGGTTCCGCCTACTGCGGAGAGCCGGTCGGCGATCTCCTGCCGCTCGGCGCGGGACAGGTCCGGCAGCCGAATGCAGTCGCCAACCGTGAACAGGACGAACTGCTCTTCGACGTGCAGCCGCACGGGGATCGGCGTTCCGGTGCCCGCTGCCTGCACTGCCTCGATGCACACGAAGTAGACGGCTGTTTCGGCTGCCGCTTCGAGCTGGACGTCTGCCAAACCCGGCCCGATGTCGAGGGCCGTGTTGATGTCCATCTTGCGCAACATCGACGCCAGCGCGGTCTGCAACCCGCGCGTGCCGAGCAGCGGGGGATAGATGCCTCTCGCGAGTTGGCGAAGTTCCTCGAGCAAGGCGAGCGCCTGCTGATCGAGGTCGTCGAGCAGACTCTCGGCCCGCGCCACGTCGCCAGGCAGTGCCGCCCCGAGCTGACCGATGTGCTGGGTGAGCACAGTGATCCGGCGCTGCGGGGAATCTTCCAGGGAGCGCTGCATCCGCTCGCGTTCGGCGTCGGTCGCTTCCGCCAGCCTTTGTCGCGACTCGTGGAGCTGCCCCGACTGATGCTCGACGTCGCTGAGCCGCTCAGACAGTTGCCGAACGAGCTGAACATTGTGCAGTGCGATACCCGACTGGGCGGCGACGGAGTCGAGCAGTTGCCGCTCAGCGCGGCCAAGCCGGTCACCTGCGTGCAACTCGACCTCGACCATCGCCACTGTGGTGCCTTCGTGGTTGACCGGTACGGCGTACGCCGAGGCGTGGAGGCCGTTCCGGGAAGGCGCGTCCGATCCGCGGAAGCTGATGTGGACGGCCCGTGCGCCGACAGCTCGCCGGATGAGTTCACTCAGCTGCCCCACCACGTCGTCAGCCGATCCAGCCTCATCGGAGGACTGGGCAAGTGTCCTGACCAATTCGAACGGTGACGGCTGTCGGCCGTAGGCGAGCCGGTTCACGACTCGCGTGACCCATGCCCGGGCCGGTTGTAGCGCGAGGGAAAGTCCCACAGCGGCTGCGGCCGACCCGAGTACGCCGATGGAGCCGTCCGCTCCGACCAGTCCCGGGAGGGCGACCACAGCCGCGACGTAGCCGAGACCCGTCATGGTCGCCAGCATGCTGACGACCAGGGTTCTGGTCAGCAATGCGTCGACGTGCCAGAAGCGGAAACGCAAGATTCCGCCGACGAGGACTATGGGGATCAGCGTGAAGACCGCCCGGAACACCGCGAACGATGCGGGTACCAGGGAATCACGCGCGGGAACGGAGAGGTTCCGCCCCTCCAGCAGGGCGATGGGAACCGACGCTACGAACGCGGTCGCCAAGGCCAACGTCAACGCGGCCAGCAGCACCCGGCTCTGCGCGCGTTCGTCCGCAGTTGCCGCGGCGCGATAGCGACGCCGCTGGGCGACCAGACCGGCTGCGGGGATGACCACTCCATAGAAAATCACGTAGAACACCCGGTGATCCGTGCCGGTCTGCAGTGCGGCGAGCAGGAGCAGGTAGTTGGCAACCACCAGGCCGACGGCCCGACCGGGCTTCACCAGAAAGCGGGGCAGCCGGGAGGGACGCGTCGCCAGTGCTCCGTCCGGAAAGAGAAGCAGGGCGTAGGCGTAGGACATACCGGCCAGGCAATGCAGCACCAGCACGTGCAGCCAGTCGACGTCGAGACCGAAGGCCGTGTCGAGGACC
>JBDSAK010000422.1:0-14896 GCA_039922195.1 Mycobacteriales bacterium | reverse complement strand
GTATGCCCGGGCTGCGCTGACCCGCGCACGGGAAGCCGGCCGGGCGCTGGCCGAGGCACCGGAGGAGCAGTGAGCGAGGCACAAGACCAGCGGCGGCATGCCGAGCTGAGCCAATTGCTCGACGACCACGGCTACCGCTACTACATCCTCGATGCGCCGACCGTCTCCGACGCGGAGTACGACGAGCTGATGCGCGAGCTGACCGCGATCGAAGAGCGCTGGTCGGGTCTGCGGACGCCGGACTCACCCACGCAGAAGGTGGCCGGCGGCTTCTCGACGCAGTTCACTCCCGTCGAGCACCTGGAGCGGCTGCTCAGCCTCGACAACGCGTTCTCGCCCGCCGAACTCCAAGCATGGGAAGCGCGGGTCGACCGGGAGATCGGGGCCGGCCGGTCGCCGTACCTCTGCGAGCTGAAGATCGATGGCCTCGCCGTCGATCTCGTGTATGAGCGCGGCCGGCTGATCCGCGGCGCGACCCGTGGCGATGGCCGCACCGGCGAGGACATCACCCCCAACATCCGCACGTTGTCGGAGATCCCGGACCAGCTGCTGGGCGACGACATACCGGCCCTGCTCGAAGTGCGCGGCGAGGTCTACTTCCCCGTCGACGGTTTTGCCGAGCTCAACGATCGGCTCGTTGCCGACGGCAAGGCGCCGTTCGCCAATCCGCGCAACGCGGCGGCCGGCTCGCTGCGGCAGAAGGATCCGCGGGTCTCCGCGAGTCGCCCGCTGCGGATGATCGTGCACGGCCTCGGAGCGCGCGACGGATTCGATCCGAAGACGCAGAGCGAGGCCTACGCCGCGGTCGCGTCCATGGGACTGCCGGTGTCTTCTCGGTACGACGTCCGCAGCGACCTCGCCGGCGTACAGGACTTCATCGAGCACTGGGGCAAGCACCGGCACGACATCGAGCACGAGATCGACGGCGTCGTCGTCAAGGTCGACGACATCTCGCTGCAACGACAGCTGGGCTCCACGTCGAAGTCACCGCGGTGGGCCATCGCGTTCAAGTACCCGCCCGAGGAGGTGACGACCAAGCTGCTCGACATCCGGGTCAACGTCGGCCGCACAGGCCGCGTCACGCCGTTCGGCTTCATGGCGCCGGTCAAGGTTTCCGGTTCGACAGTCAGTCTCGCGACTCTGCACAACCAGGACGAGGTCAAGCGCAAAGGCGTATTGATCGGCGACACCGTCGTCTTGCGCAAGGCCGGCGACGTCATCCCGGAGATCGTCGGACCGGTGGTCGATCTGCGTGACGGCAGCGAGCGCGAGTTCGTGATGCCCACCGTGTGCCCCGAGTGCCAGACGCCACTCGTGCGCCCGGAGGGCGAGGCGGACACCCGTTGCCCCAACACGGCCGCGTGCCCCGCGCAGCTGCGTGAGGCGATCTTCCACTTCGGCGGCCGCGGCGCCCTCGACATCGACGGTCTGGGCTACAAGACCGGCATGGCGCTGATCGAGGCCGGCTTCGTCCGCGACATCGGCGATGTCTTCCACCTCACCGGCGAGCAACTGACGACCCTCGAGGGTTTCGGTGACATCTCCGTTCGCAATCTGCTCAGAGGCATCGAGGACGGCAGGCAGCGGCCGATCTGGCGACTGTTGGTGGCGCTGTCCATCCGCCACGTCGGGCCGACTGCGGCACAAGCGTTGGCGCGCGAGTTCCGCTCCATCGACGCGATCGCAGCGGCGTCGCCCGAGCAGCTCGCTGCCGTCGAAGGCGTCGGGATGACGATCGCGCAGGCGGCGGCGGCGTGGTTCGCCGATGAGCGGCATCGGGACATCGTCGAGCGGATCCGCGCCGGCGGCGCGTCAATGGCTGACCAGACGAACGACGAAGGCCCGCGCCCGCTCGAAGGCATCACTGTCGTGATCACCGGCTCGTTGACGACGCACAGCCGCGACTCGGCGACCGAAGCTGTTCAGACGCGCGGCGGCAAGGTGTCGGGCTCGGTATCGAAGAAGACCGACTTCGTCATCGTCGGTGATTCGCCAGGCACCAAGTACGACAAGGCCGTGAGCCTGGGCGTCCCTGTCCTCGACGACGCCGGCCTCGGCGTGCTGCTCGCCGACGGGCCGGATGCCGCGCGGGCAATAGCCCTGGCCAGCGACTGACCGCACGTCGGGCTGACGGTTTCAGGCGATAGCGAGGACTGAGCCATCACGGTGGGCTCACGTCGGCCATTCGGGTGCTACAAGCGGGGGGTTGTCGGCCGATAAGTCGCTATGACGCCCGACGCATCTGCCGATCCCCGTGGTGCTGGGCCGCCGTGCCTCTGGTGTTGTGGGTGGCGGTGCGCGGCGAAGGGCGCCCGGAGCTCGAACGCTGCGGTTTACCGAGCCGAGATGCGCGAGCACGACGCCCCCGCGGATGAGCGTGTCCTCGGGTCCGCTGACGCACAGCGAGCAACCCGGCCGGAGAGGCGGTTTAGCCGCCGACGGCAGGCTCAAGGTGTCCGGCTCAAGTGTCGAAGACGCGTACGGGTGGTTCTCCCGCCCGTTGGCCAGGAGTGGGGGCAACCGGCTTGGACGCCGTCCGTGAAGACGACGACGAACGCACCAGCTGGCTCTTCCGCGGCTATCTGAGCGCAGTCACCCTCGGCGGATTCGCCTTTCTGCTGGCCTGCCTGGCAGCCGCCCGGGATGCACCCTGGCGGTCGGCAGGTGCCGGGCTGTGGGTGCTACTCGCGTTCTCCCTGTTCGGCGAGCTTGTCCCGCTGACGATCGCGCGCGGCGACGACGAGAACGAAATGTCGACGTCTCCCGCCTTCGCCTTCGCGATCTTGATCATCTGGGGACCGGTCCCGGCAATCATCACCACCGCGCTGGCATCGCTGGGCCGGGACATGATGAAACGGAAGTCGGCGGAGCGCGTCGTGTTCAACGTCGGTCAGTACACGCTCGCACTCGCGGCGGCCGCCGGTGTCCTTCGGCTCTACGGCAATGCCCCGTCGGTAGCCGTCCATCTGACGTCGCTGAACGGCGCGAGTCTTCCGGCGATCGTGTCGGCGGCGTTGACGTTCTTCCTCGTCAACGACATCTCCGTGTGCCTCGCCATCTCGTTGCGCGACGAGACCCCCATCATGCGCGAGATCGCGAGCGACTTTGCCTACCAGCTCGCCTCGATGGGCGCGCTGCTCGCACTCTCGCCGGTCATTGCGGTCGCCGTACTCGACAGCCCGTGGTTCATCGGCCTGCTCGCAGTGCCGATCTTCGCGGTCTACCGCACCGGGTCGCTGTCGGTCGAGAAGGAACGGTTGTCGCTCCACGACGCCCTGACCGGCTTGCCCAATCGCAAGTTGCTGCAGAACCGCGCGGCCAGCGCGCTCGAAGACGCGGTCCGCGAAGACCATGCCGCAGCGGTCTTCCTCATCGACCTCGACCGATTCAAGGACGTCAACGACACGCTCGGACACCACGTCGGCGACGAGCTGCTGCAGCAGGTCGGCGCTCGGCTCGCGGAGGCAATCCGCCCCGGCGACACCGTGGCGCGACTCGGCGGCGACGAATTCGGGATCCTGCTACCGGAGATCAGGGACGCCTCCGTTGCCGAGGAGATCGCCGACCGCATCCGCGCGGCGCTCGGCCGGCCCTTCTCGCTGAACGGCCTCACTTTCGATCTGCAGGGCAGCATCGGCATCGCGCTGTGTCCCGAGCACGGCACGGACATCGACGTGCTGATGCAGCGCGCCGATGTCGCGATGTACCTGGCGAAGGACACCAAGGCCCGCTGGGAGCGCTACTCGTCCGACCGCGACCGCAACAGCCCGGCCCGGCTGGGGCTGCTGGGCGAACTTCGCCGGGCGCTGGCCGAGGGCGACCTGGTGGTCCACTACCAGCCGAAAGCAGATCTGCGCACCGGCCGGATCATCGGTGCCGAGGCGCTGCTGCGCTGGGAGCATGCGGTGCGCGGCCTGATCTTCCCCGACGAATTCATTCCGATGGCCGAGCAGTCCGGCCTGATCCAATCCATCACCGTCGCCGTACTCGAGACCTCGCTGCAACAGGCCGCACAGTGGCGGGCCGAGGGCCTCGAGCTCGAGATCGCGGTCAATGTCTCGGTCCGCGACCTGCACGACGAGCGGTTCCCCGAGCAGGTCGCTGCGGCGCTGGCGAAGCACAACATCGCGCCCGCCCAACTGGCGCTCGAGATCACCGAAAGCGTCGTGATGGCCGATGCCGACCGGGTGATTCGCACGCTCGAAGCGCTCGACCTGCTGGGCGTCCGGCTGAGCCTCGACGACTTCGGCGCCGGCTACTCGTCGCTGACCTATCTGAAGCGGTTGCCGGTCAGCGAGATCAAGATCGACAAATCCTTCGTCATGCGAATGGACGTCGACGACGACGACGCGCGCATCGTGCGCTCGACCATCGACCTGGCGCAGGGCATGGGCCTGCGGGTCGTCGCGGAGGGCGTCGAGACCGCCCAAACCTGGAATCGGCTCGCCCGCTGGGGATGTGACATCGCGCAGGGCTACCACCTGAGCCGCGCGCTCGCCGCCGACGAGTTCTTCCAGTTCGCCACGGCGCACGACGGCAGCGCACTAACGCGGGCGGCCGTCTAGCTCGCGGACATTAGACTCCCGCCATGCCCATCACGCGCGACGAGGTCGCACACCTCGCCCACCTGTCCCGGCTGGCCCTGACCGACGCCGAGCTCGACTCCTTCGCGTCGCAGCTGGAGGTCATTCTCGGCGCGGTTGCCCGGGTCTCCGAGGTCGCCTCCGCCGACATCCCCCCGACCAGCCACTCCGTGCCGCTGGAGAACGTCTTCCGGCCGGACGTCGTACAGCCATCGCTCGGTGCTGCCGCCGCGCTGGCCGCCGCGCCTGCGGCCGAGGACGATCGCTTCCGCGTGCCGCGCATCCTCGACGACGAGGAAGCGTGACGGTGACCGATCTGACCCGCCTGAGCGCGTCCGCAATGGCGTCCGTCATCGCGTCAGGCGAGGCGTCGGCGGTCGACGTCACGCGAGCTCACCTGGATCGCATCGCGGCCGTCGACGACCAGATCCACGCCTTTCTGTACGTCGACGAGGCCGGCGCGCTCGCGGCCGCGGCGCAGGTCGACGCGGCGCGGACCCGAGGGGACACGCTCGGCCCGCTCGCCGGCGTGCCGCTCGCCCTCAAGGACGTCTTCACGATGTCGGGCGTGCCGACGACCTGTGGCTCGAAGATCCTCGAGGGCTGGCGGCCGCCGTACGACGCGACGGTCGTCACCCGGCTGCGCGAAGCGGGCGTCGTCATCCTCGGCAAGACCAACATGGACGAGTTCGCGATGGGCTCGTCGACGGAGAACTCGGCGTACGGGCCGACCCACAACCCGTGGGCGCAGGACCGGATTCCCGGCGGCTCGGGCGGCGGATCGGCCGCTGCGGTTGCCGCTTTCATGGCGCCACTGGCGATCGGTACCGACACGGGCGGCTCGATTCGGCAGCCCGCGGCCGTCACCGGAACTGTCGGCGTGAAGCCGACGTACGGCGGCGTCTCCCGCTATGGCCTCGTCGCGTTCTCGTCGTCACTCGACCAGGGCGGCCCGTGCGCCCGGTCGGTCGAGGACGCCGCGCTGCTGCACGCCGTGATCGCGGGACACGACCCGCGCGACTCGACGTCAATCAACGCGCCCGTGCCCGACGTCGTCGCTGCCGCGCGCGGGGGCGACGTGTCCGGCGTACGGGTCGGTGTGGTCCGCGAACTCTCCGGCGAGGGCTACCAGCCGGGTGTCGAAGCCCGGTTCGCCGAAGCTGTCGCGACGCTGACCGAGCTCGGTGCCGATGTCGTCGAGGTGTCGTGCCCGCACTTCGCCTACGCGTTGCCCGCGTACTACCTCATCGCGCCGAGTGAGGCGTCGTCCAACCTGGCCCGCTTCGACGCAATGCGCTACGGCCTGCGCGTCGGAGATGACGGCACGCGCAGCGCTGAGGAAGTGATGTCACTGACCCGGGAAGCCGGCTTCGGCGCCGAGGTGAAGCGGCGCATCATCCTCGGCACGTATGCGCTCTCGTCGGGCTACTACGACGCCTACTACGGCTCGGCGCAGAAAGTGCGCACGCTGATCACCCGAGACTTTGCCGCCGCTTTCGAGCAGGTGGAGGTGCTCATCTCGCCAACGACGCCGACGACGGCGTTCAAGCTGGGGGAGCGCACCGACGACCCCCTGGCGATGTACCTCGCCGACCTCTGCACCATCCCGTCCAACCTCGCGGGCAACGCCGCGATGTCGTTGCCGTGCGGGCTGTCCGACGACGGTCTGCCGGTCGGCATGCAGATCATGGCGCCGACCATGGCGGACGACCGGCTCTACCGAGTAGGGGCGGCGTACGAAGCTGCCCTCAGTTCGCGCCTCGGCGGCGCACTCATCGAGAAGGCGCCGGCGCTATGACAATGACGACCGGCAATCCGACGTACGACGCCATCGTCAGCCGCTACGAGCCGTCCATCGGCCTCGAGACGCACGTCGAACTCGGCACGGCGTCGAAGATGTTCTGCGGCTGCGCCAACGAGTTCGGCGCACCGCCCAACACGCAGGTGTGCCCGGTCTGCCTCGGCCTGCCGGGCTCGTTGCCCGTGGTCAACGAGGCGGCGATTCGATTCACGATTCTGATCGGTCTCGCGCTCAACTGCGACATCGCGTCGTGGTGCCGTTTCGCCCGCAAGAACTACTTCTATCCGGACATGCCCAAGGATTACCAGATCTCGCAGTACGACGAACCGCTGTGCACGAACGGCTACGTCGACCTGGACGTCAACGGGGTATCGCATCGGGTTGAGATCGAGCGCGTGCATCTCGAAGAGGACACCGGCAAGTCGCTACACGTCGGCGGCTCAACCGGCCGCATCCACGGCGCGACGCACTCGCTGGTCGACTACAACCGGGCCGGCATCCCGCTCGTCGAGATCGTCACCAAGGTTGTCCCGGGCACCGGTGCACTCGCTCCGGAAGTCGGCCGCGCGTACGTCACCGAACTGCGCGACATCCTGCGCACCCTCGGGGTCAGCGACGTGAAGATGGAGCAGGGTTCGATGCGCTGCGACGTCAACGTCTCGCTATCGCCTGCAGGATCAGGTGTTCTCGGCACTCGGTCCGAGACGAAGAACGTCAACTCGCTGCGTTCCGTCGAGCGATCAATCCGCTCAGAGATCGAGCGGCAGGGTGCGCTGCTCGACTCCGGCGGCCGCGTCGTACAGGAGACCAGGCACTTTCACGAGGACACCGGTACGACGACGAGCGGCCGGAGCAAGGAGCAGGCGGAGGACTACCGCTACTTCCCCGAGCCGGACCTCACGCCGATCGCGCCGGCGCGCGAATGGGTGGAGTCGTTGCGCTCATCGCTGCCACCGCTGCCGCGTCAGGTGCGCCAGCTCTTCGTCGCCGAGCACGGCTTCTCCGACCGCGACATGGTTGCCATGTCAGCGGCAGGAGTCACGGGTCTGGTCGCGGAAACGGTCGCGGCGGGCGCACCTGCTGCCGAGGCGAAGAACTGGTGGACCGGCGATCTGCTGTCGCGGGCGAACGCCGACGGTGTCGATCCCTCGGAGTTGGCCGCGACGCCCGTGCACGTCGCCCGCGTCGTCGCGCTGATCGCCGAAGGATCGCTGACCGCGACGTTGGCCAAGCAGGTGTTCGCCGGTGTCATCGAGACCGGCGACGACGTCGACGCGGTCATCGCTGCCCGGGGGCTCAAGGCAGTCGGGGATACCGACACCCTCGGCAAGGCTGTCGACGAAGCCATCGCCGCCAATCCCGAGGTGGTGGAGAAGATTCGGTCCGGCAAGGTGGCTGCGGTCGGCGCGCTGGTCGGCCAGGTCATGAAGGCGACGCGCGGTCAGGCGAACGCGGCCACGGTCAACCAGCTGATCCTCGAACGCCTCGGGGTTCAGCAGCCCACGTCGTAGGATCCGGTCAGCGCTGGAGGGCGCTGCCGGGTCCGCGGACAGGACTGAGTCCACCTCTGCACGTGCAGCAGCACCCTTGTTGTCGTCGACCTCCCCTTCGGCTCGGCCCGCGGACCGCCAGGCTACGAAGGAGACGTCATGCCTGACCTTCCCGCGCGCGCTGACCTCGAGCAGCTGCGGCACCAGGCGAAGGACCTGCTCAAGGCAGCAAAGAACGGTGACGACGCAGCCGCAGCCCGGATCGCACGGGTGTCGACCCGCATGGGACTGGCCGCGGCTCAGCTCGCCGTCGCGCGTGACTACGGCTTTGCGAGCTGGGTGCGATTGAAAGCAGAGGTCGATCGGCGCGAGATTCTGGACGCGTGCGATGTCGATCGGCTCAACGGTCTGCTCGCGGAATCGCCGGAACTCGCTGTCGACGAGATGCAGCACTGGCGTGACCATCCGTTGGGAGCGGCACCGTTGAACTACGTGGCGATGCTCCGCTTCGACACCTCATCGAAGCTGTGGCGCGACGTGCCGGGAACCGGGGCATTGACTCGCGCGCTGCTGCTGGCGGGTGCGCCTGTCGATGGTGACCCGGGTGCGTCCGAAACACCGTTGATCACCGCGGCGAGCTATGGCGACGCCGAGGTGGCGCAGGTGCTGATCGACGCCGGAGCAGACCTGGACGCGACGGCGTCTGCCACAGCCGGCGGCGTTCCCCTCGGCACCGCACTGGTGCACGCCGCGGTGTTCAGCATGACGCACGTGGTGGATGTCCTGATCGCTGCCGGCGCCCGCATCGATGACATCGTGATGGCCGCCGCCGCCGGTGATGTCTCAGGCTGGCTCAACGCCGCCTCTCCACTGGAGGATCGCATTCGCGCGCTCGTGATGGCTGCGGACCATCAGCGCGTCGAGGTCATCGACCGGCTCGTCGTCGCCGGGACTCCCGTCGATGCCGAGGACTCGAGATGGGGACGGCAAGCACTTCGACTGGCAGCACAAAACGGCCGCTCCGCCAGCGTCCGCCGGCTGTTGGCTCATGGCGCCGACCCCAACCTCCGGGACGCCACCCGAGCGCTGACTGCGCTGGACTGGTGCCGTCTCGCGCTGGCCGAAACTGGCGCAACTCCTGGCCACCACATGGTCGAGGAAATCCTGCGGGCAGCCACCGCACAGCCGCCACCTCGGTCACCGTCGAGCAGCTGACTCTCGAGCGACTCAGCGCGCGTCAGCTCATTGCCCTGTGGGGTTGGGGCAGTGATTGATCAGTCGTCGGGTTGCGGCTCGGGTAGCGGCTGGGGTGGGTCCTCTGGTGGCTTGTCTGGCGGCGCCGCAAGCGGCGGATCCGAACATTCGGCAGCCACGCGTGCGGTGTGTTCGGGGTTGTGGTTGATCGCTGGTCTTTCGTAGGTCGGTCCGCGCGGGCTCGTCCATCTCGCAGACCCGTCGGGCCGCGATTCCAACGTCCAGCCGGCGTGGGTCTTTGCCCGGTGATGGTGCCGGCAGAGCGCGCCGAGGTTGGGGCTGCACGTGGTGCCCTCGCAGTCCCACGCGTCGGCATGATCCAAATCGCACAGTTGTGCACGGCGAGAGCAGCCCGGGAAGCGGCAGGTGACATCTCGCGCCCGGATGTAGCGCGCGAGGGCGGCCGGCGGCCGGTAGGTCGTCCGGCCGAAGTCGAGCAGGTGCCCAGTCACCGGGTCGGTGACCAAGCGCTGCCAGCTGCCGTCGGCGGCGAGTTGCCGGGCGAGTTCGGGTGGGATCTCGCCGTAGCCGTCGAGGTGGCCGGGGTGGTCGGCGAGTCGGAGCGCGGTCGGCAGGTCCATGGTGAGCAGCACCGAGCTGAGCGCAGGCAGTCCGGGCTGCGGGCCGCCGTCGCCGCCGCTGCCGGTGAGGAGCGCCATGAAGGCGTCGGCGCGGCGCGGCCCGGCGAGGTTGGTGTGGTCGTCGTCGGCGTCGTCGGTCGTCGAGGCGCGGTAGGCGGCGGCGTAGATCGCCCGGTAGCCGGCGATCGCTTCGGGGGCAGTGAGGTAGGCCGAGAGCCAGGCCATCCCGTCGGGCTGCGGGCTGAACACGACGCGGCGCGCCTTCACGGCCTGTTCGTGTCGCTCGTCGGCGTCCTTGGGTGCGGCGGCGATGACGGCGCGGCGGATCCGGGCTCTGAACGCGGCCAGGGTCAGCGTGCCGGCGCCGTCGAGCGCCACCCGCTCGACCTCCGCGGCGGCAGCGTCGTCGAGCTGGGCGACGCCCTCGACGAGTGAGACGGCGTACCAGAAGGTGATCGTGCCGGTCTCGAGCGCCTTGCCGGTGGCGCGCAGGCGACCGACGAGCTGCCGGGCCACCTCGACCCGGCGCGCCGCAGACAGGGGAGACAGGCGCACGGCGGCGGCGACATCGAGGCGACCCCAATCGTCAGCAGACGGGGACACCGGCGCCGGTCCGGTCACGTCGACGATCGCTCGCTGCTGGCGGGCCGCCAGCCAGGCAGCGCAACGCTCCCACAAGGCAAGCACAGTGACTCGCTCACCCTCGTCCAGCTCCGAGGCTTCGAAGTCGTCGATCTCGGCCAGCACCTCGGCGGACGGGTCCATGGTCATCAGCTCGGCCAGGCGAACCGCGGGTGCCGACGCGACAAGCCGCAGGTGGCGCACGGTGCCGCCAAGTCGCTGGTGCGCGCTAATCGCCGATTCGAACATGTGTTCGATTCTACCGGTGGCCTCCGGCAAAAGCGATAGCTCTCGTCGCTAGGGTCAAAGAATGTTTGCAGACGGTGAGATCGCGTTGCGTCCGCTCGTACCGGACGACTTGCCGGCGCGCTACGCCTGGCGGATTGATACGCAGACGCACCTGATCTCCGACAGCCGTCCGTTGCTGCCGATTACCTGGGAGCGGTTCGTCGAGCATCAGTCCGGCCGCGTCAAAAGTCCCGACCACGAGGACTTCACGATCACCCGCGGCGGTCAGCAGGTCGGCTACTGCCAGCTGGTTCTGTACGACAACCTCGCGCGTTCGGCGATGCTCGGCATCAGCCTCGCGCCGGATGCTCGCGGGCAGCACATCGGGCGGCGCGCCTGCGAGCTGCTTCTCGATCATGCCTTCCGCGATCGCGGGCTGCACCGGGTCTGGCTCGGGACCAGCTCGATCAACGAGGCGGGTCAGCGCGCCTACCGCGCGGCCGGTTTCATCGAGGAGACGCGCGAGCGCGAGCGCAGCTGGGTCGACGGCCGGTACGTCGACGAGATCCGGATGGGCATCCTGCGGCGCGAATGGGAAGCGCGGCGAGGTGAGCATGCTCAAGGGTGAACGCGTCACGTTGCGGCCGGTCCGGCTCGACGACCTGCCTACTCTGTACGACGCACTGATCGACCCCGACACCTGGCACGCCACGAATGACACGGCTCTGTGGCCCATGCCGTTCGCGGAGTACGAGCAGCTGCACGCCAAACGCGCGGCCGAAGAAGCAGCCGAGTTCTCGGTAGAAGTCGACGGCGAGCTCATCGGCAGGTGCGCGCTGTGGCAGTTGGACGACCTCGCCCGCAACGCCAACCTCGGCATCAACTTCGGCCGGGCGCATCAGGGCAAGGGCTACGGCAAGGACACGATCCGGGTCTTACTCGACTACGCCTTCAACAAGCGCAACCTGCACCGGGTGCAGCTCGAAGTCCTGGCGACCAACGTGTCGGCCATGGCGGCGTACGCCGCCTGCGGCTTCGTCGACGAAGGCCGGTTGCGCGAGCATGCCTACGTCACCGGCGCGTGGGTCGACCTGGTGGTGATGGGCGTGCTGCGTAAGGAATGGCTCGCGGCGTACGGCGGCCGGTAGCCTGCGTCTATGCCTGAGAGCCGCGATCCCCACAGCATCGACATGAAGCCGCGCAGCCGCGACGTCACCGACGGCGACGAGCGGGCGCCGGCCAGAGCGATGCTCCGCGCGGTCGGCATGACCGACGACGACTGGGACAAGCCACAGATCGCCGTTGCGTCGTCGTGGAACGAAGTCACGCCGTGCAACATGCCGCTCGCCCGTCTCGCGCAGTCGGCCAAGGCCGGCGTACGCCGCGCCGGCGGTTTCCCGCTCGAGTTCTGCACGATCTCGGTGTCCGACGGCATCTCGATGGGTCACGAGGGCATGCGGGCCTCGCTCGTCTCGCGGGAAGTGATCGCCGATTCGGTCGAGACGGTCGTGCATGCCGAGCGGCTCGACGGCATGGTGCTGCTCGCCGGCTGCGACAAGAGCCTGCCGGGCATGCTGATGGCCGCTGCGCGGATGGACCTGTCGGCCGTCTTCCTGTACGGCGGCTCGATCCTGCCCGGTCGCGTCGGAGACAAGGACGTGACGATCCAGGACGTCTTCGAGGCCGTCGGTGCATGTGCCCTCGGCAAGATCACCCGTGAGCAGCTCGGCGAAGTGGAGCGCGCTGCGTGCCCGAGTGAGGGTTCGTGCGGCGGGATGTTCCCCGCCAACACCATGGCCAGCGCGGCAGAGGCTCTCGGTATGTCGTTGCCTGGTTCGGCCTCGGCTCCCGCTCCGGATGAGCGGCGGGATTTTTTCGCCGAGGACTCCGGGGAGGCCGTCGTCGAGTTGCTGCGCCGCGGCATCACCGCGCGGCAGATCCTCACCCGGCCGGCGTTCGAGAATGCCATCGCCGTCGTCATGGCGCTCGGTGGCTCGACGAACGCCGTACTGCACCTGCTCGCGATCGCGCACGAAGCAGAGGTCGACCTGTCGCTCGACGATTTCGACCGCATCGGCCGCAAGGTTCCGCACCTCGCCGACCTGAAGCCGTTCGGTCGCTACGTGATGAACGACGTCGACAGGATCGGCGGCGTACCCGTCGTCATGCGCGCGTTGCTCGACGCCGGGCTGCTCGACGGCGATGCGCTGACCGTGACGGGCAAGTCGCTCGGCGAGAATCTCGCCGACCTCGCGCCGGCAACGACCGACGGCGCCGTCATCCACGACCTCAAGTCGCCGATCCATTCGAGCGGTGGGCTGGCGATCCTGCGCGGCTCGCTTGCTCCGGACGGCGCTGTCGTGAAGACCGCTGGGATGGACTCGCTCGTCTTCGAGGGCACGGCTCGCGTCTTCGACGGCGAGCACGACGCCATGGAGGCCGTCACCGGCGGACACATCAACCCGGGCGACGTCATCGTCATCCGGTGGGAAGGCCCCAAGGGTGGGCCCGGCATGCG
Source organism: Mycobacteriales bacterium (assembly GCA_039922195.1). GTDB lineage: Bacteria > Actinomycetota > Actinomycetes > BP-191 > BP-191 > JBDTYE01. The sequence continues at coordinate 1,820 of JBDSAK010000422.1, read as the reverse complement.
CGAGATGCTCGCGGTCACGGCTGCGGTCAAGGGTGCCGGCCGTGGCGCGGATGTTGCGCTCATCACCGACGGCCGCTTCTCTGGTGCCACCTTCGGCCTCTGCGTCGGGCACGTCGCGCCTGAGGCTGCGGATCTCGGCCCGATCGCACTCGTTGCCGAGGGCGACACGATCCTGCTCGACGTACCCAACCGTCGGCTCGACCTGCTCGGCGTCAGTGATAAAGAGCTGGAACGTCGCCGTGCGGCCTGGGTGCCGCAGCCGCCGCGCTACACCAAAGGCGTGCTCGCGAAGTACGCCAAGCTGGTCGGCTCCGCGGCGCAGGGCGCTGTGTGTGACTAGGCACGACTCCTTCCGGCTGGACGGCCGCGTTGCCCTCGTCACCGGTGGCGGGAGCGGACTCGGCCGCGGCATGGCGCTGGCCCTCGCCGCGGCGGGAGCGCATGTCGTCGTCGCCAGCAGGAATCGCGAACAGCTCGACGAAACCGTGCAACTGGTCGAAGCCGGTGGAGCAACCGCGTCAGCGCGGGTGCTCGATGTCGCAGATCCCCTCGCGCCCGCAGGCCTCGTCGACGACATCGTCGCCGATCGGCAGCGGATCGACGTCGTTGTTCATGCCGCGGGCAACCAGATCAGGCGGCCGGCGCTCGAGATGACGGCGGACGAATGGGATTCGCTGCAGGCCGTGCACCTCCGTGGCGCCTTCCTGCTCGCGCAGGCAGCCGGCGCCCGGATGGTCGAGCAGCGATCCGGGAGCATCGTGTTCGTCGGGTCGATGACAAGCGAGAGGCTCGGTATGCCGAACATCGCGGCGTACGCCGCCGCAAAGAGCGGACTGCTCGGCCTGACCCGAACGCTTGCCGTTGAGTGGGCCTCAGCTGGGGTGCGGGTCAACACGATCGCCGTAGGCTTTTTCCGTACCGCGATGACCAAATCGGTCGACAACGACCCGTCCCGGCTTGCTTTGACCAATCGCGTGCCGATGGGCCGGCTCGGGACCGCCGATGACATGGGCGGCCCGGTCGTGTTCCTCGCGTCTGACGCGTCGGCGTACATCACTGGGCAGTGCATTTCCGTCGACGGTGGCTGGACGGTGGCGTGATGCGCGCGTTCCTGAAAAACAGCCAGGCGGCCGGCGACGCGTCGGTCGGCGACAGGCCGAGCCCCGAACCCGGGCCTGGCGAGGTGGTGCTCCAGATAGCCGGCTGCGGCATCTGCGGCAGCGACCTGCACGCCGTCGCGTCCGATCCCGGCTTCGAGTTCATGCGGCCCCCTGTCGTGATGGGACACGAGTTCACCGGCACGGTTGTTGCTCTCGGCGAGGGTGCTGCGCGGTTCTCGGTCGGTGACCGCGTCATCGCCATGTCCATCCAGGGCTGCGGCGATTGTCTGGCCTGCCGGCGGGGCGACACGCACATCTGCGGCGCAAAACGCATCGTCGGGCTGCACTACGACGGCGGTCTTGCGGAGTACACCGTCGTCGCCGAGCGACACCTCGTGCCCGTGCCGCCGGCACTCGACCTGGTCAGCGCAGCGCTGGCCGAACCTCTCTCCGTCGCCGTGCACGCCGTACTCGAGCGCAGCACGATCCGGCCGGGTGACCGGGTGATCGTCAGTGGGCCGGGGCCGATCGGCCTGTTCTGCGGCCGGCTGGCGCAGCTCGCCGGCGGGGAGGTGCTGATGACCGGCACCGAATCCGATGCCGCCTTGCGGTTGCCGCTGGCGCAGCGATTCGGCTTCCGCACTGTGAACGTCGATCGCGACGACGTCGACGCCGCCATCGTCGATCACGTCGGCGGCGCGGGAGCGGATACGTGGATCG
>JBDSAK010000421.1:0-5168 GCA_039922195.1 Mycobacteriales bacterium | reverse complement strand
GTGACCCGCTCGTACGACGGGTCGAGGTTGAGCGTTGTCTCGCCGGCCCCGAGGAACAGGAAGCCGTCGGGCTTCATGACCCGGCGCAGACGTTCGAGGATCGCGACTTTCGTCGTGGTGTCGAAGTAGATGAGCACGTTGCGCAGAAAGACCACGTCCATTGGTGGCAATGGGGCCCATGGGGCAGCAAGATTCATCTGCCGGAATTCCACCATACGCCGGACGCTGTCCTTGATCTCCCAATCGACGCCACGTCGTTCGAAGTACTTCACGAGTAGCGGAGCCGGCAAACCGCGATTGACTTCGAGGTGGCTGAACCGGCCCTCGACCGCCTTCGACAGCATCAAGGTCGAGATGTCGCTCGCGTAGCAGCGCAGCCGACCGGCGAGCAGCTCCGGGAAGCGCTCGTGGATGAGCATCCCGAGGCTGTACGGCTCCTGCCCGCTCGAACAGGCCGCGCTCCAGATCGTGAGCGGAGCACCGCCACGCATCACCGACAGAGCCGGCAGCACGTGTTGTGCCATGGCGTCGAACGGGTGGCGGTCGCGGAAGAACGACGTCTCATTGGTCGTCATCGCCTCGACAACCTCGGTGTGCACCGCGTTCAGCGGCTCGGCGCGCAGGCGCTGCACGAGTGCCGGAATCGATCCAGCGGCGAGACGGCGGGCGAGCGGCTGCAGCCGTGACTCGACGAGGTACTCCTTGCCGTCGTCCAGGACGATCGCCGCCCGGGAGTAGACCAGCTCACGGATGTAGTCGAACTCGACTGCGGTGACCGTCATCGGACCGACACCGACTTGGCGGCGCGCGGCGCGACCGACGCCCGGCTCGAACTCACACGCTGATTGATCTCGGCAGCGATGCCGTCCAGGGCGACGATGCGGTCCGCCAGGCCCGCCCCAGCGACCGCGCCGGGCATCCCCCAGACGATCGATGTGGGTTCGTCCTGAACGACGATCTGGGCGCCCGCACCGTGCAGCACTTCGACGCCGCGCAGACCGTCGGAGCCCATGCCGGTCAGGATGACCGCGAGCGTCGCGCCGCCGTACACCTGCGCCACCGACCGGAACAGCACGTTGACCGCGGGCCGGCACCACGCCTCGGGGGGATCCTGATTGGTCGCGATGCGCACTTCGTCGCCCCTGCGGGTGACGGTCATGTGCAGGTCACCCGGAGCGATGTAGACGCAGCCGGGACGAACCAGGTCGCCGTGCTTGGCCTCCGTGACGGTCAGCCCGCTTCGCGCGTCCAGGCGCTCGGCGAACAGCCGGGTGAAGACCGGCGGCATGTGCTGGACGATGAAGATCGGTACGCCGATGGTCTGGCTGATCTTGGGCAGGATGCCGGCCAGCGCGTCGGGGCCGCCGGTCGAAACGCCGATCGCGACCGCCTCGATGCGGGCGCCGGGAGTCGCGCGCGGTCGCGGGGTCGGTGCCGGCGGGAGTACCGCGCGCGGCGCAGCCGCGGCGGTGGCGGGCGGAGCGGTCCTGGCAGGCCGCGTCGGCCGGCCCCGGCGCACGCCGTCCTGCGCCGCCCATTCGGCCAGCGCCTTGATCTTGGGGATGAGCTGGCGGCGCACGCTGTCAATCGCCTCGTCGACGCTGCCGACCGAGGACGGCTTGGTGACGTAATCGTTGGCACCCTTGCCGAGTGCGTCCAGGGTCGCCGACGCTCCACGCTCGGTGACCGTGGAGAACATGATGACCGGCAGTCGGGAGTGCGTCTTGCGCAGTTCGACCAGGGCTTCGAGACCGTTCATGTCCGGCATCTCGACGTCGAGTGTCACGACATCGGGCTTGAGCTGGGTGATTTTCTGCAACGCGAGGCGCCCGCTCGAGGCGGTGCCGACGACCACGATGTCCGGGTCGATGCTCAGCGCGTTGATGACGAGCCGGCGCACGACGACTGAGTCGTCGACGACCAGGACGGTGACCTTGCTCACTGGGTCGATCGCCGTCAGACCTGCGCGAGGCCGAGCAGACCCAGCTTCTCGACGATGGCTTCCTTCGTGAACGGCTTGATCACGTACTCGTGCGCGCCGGCAGCGAGCGCCTTGACGATCTGCGAGGCCTCGCTCTCGGTGGTCACCATCATGAGCGTCATGTCGCGCCACGCCTGCTCGGCGCGAACGGCGTTGACGAACTCGAGACCGTTCATCTCGGGCATGTTCCAGTCGATGAGCGCGATCTCGGGCAGCGGACCCTCCCGCAGGACCGCGAGGCCTTCCCGGCCGTCGGCGGCGTCCACGACGTCGTAGCCGATTTCGCGAAGGATCCGCCCAAGGATCATCCGCATGGCTCGCGAGTCGTCCAACACGAGTGCGCGTGGCATATGAGTTCCTTTACTTCGTAGCGCTGTCGGTCATGACTTCCGCGGGAGCGGCCGAACGAATCCCCACATCAACTGTGCGCGCCACGTCGAGAGCGAGCAACAGCTGGCTGTTCGGGAGGGTGTAGGCACCGATCACGAGTTCGCGGGCGGCACCCGTCATGGACTCGGGCACGTCGTCGAACTGATCCGGCGTGGTGTTCTCGACGTCTCCGATGGAATCGACGAGCAGGCTCACCAGTCCGTCATCGGTCTTGACGACAACGTTCATGGGGATTGCGTCGGCGTCCCGGGGAGGCAAGTCCAGGCGAACGCGCATGTCGATGGCCGTCGTGACCTGCCCCCGTAGGTTGAGTAGCCCGGCGACCGACGGCGCGGCGAGCGGCACATGTGTCAGCGCCTGAAAGCGCGTCACGCTGTGCACCGACTCGACCTGGATGCCGTACAGCTGCCCATCGAGGGAGAACGTCGAGAACTGGGTGACCGTCATGCCGAGGCACCCACCGTCTCGTCGGCGAAGAAGTCAGGGTCGGCCGCGATGATCGCGGCGTGCACGTCGAGCAACTCGGTGATCCGGTCGCCGATGACGAGAGCCGCGCCGATCCCTGCCGCCTTGATGTCCGTGCTGATCTCCTGGAGATCATCGACGATGTCGAGGATCTCGTTCACCACAAGTCCGACCGTACGCTCTCCGCGGCGGTAGACAACGACCTGAAGCGGCGCGTCGCCGTCCGCGATCACCGGGTCGGCGTCGTCCACGACCGATGAGATGCGGGCCATCGGGATGATGGATCCGCGATACTGCAGCATTTCGCGCTCGCCGACGTTCTCCAGCGCGCTGGCCGGAAGCTCTTCGAGCCTGGTGATGCCGGACAGCGGCACGGCGAGCCGGCGGTGTGCCCCGATGTTCGTGATCAGCATGCGCGTCGGCGCGACGGTCGGGGCAGCAACGCTGTCTCCGGTCACGACGGGGGTCCGCTTCCGTGCCTGCTGGGACATCTCCGCGAGGTCGAGAATCAAGCTGACGCTACCGTCACCGAACACTGTGGCGCCGGCGAACGCGTCGATGCCGGCGATCTGCTTCTGCAACGGCTTGACGACGATTTCCTGCGTGTCCTCGATCTGGTCGACGACGAGGCCGAACTCGCGATCGTCTGCCTGCAGCACGGCGATGAACAGCGGGTCGTCCTCACGGCGCAACGACGTCAGGCCCAAGCGCTCGTGCAGGAAGACCAACGGCAACAAGCTGTCTCGCAGCCGGAACACGGGTGCGTCGTGAATGGTCTGGATCGCGGTCGCCGCATCCTCGGACTCGAGCCTGATCAGTTCCATCAGATTGGCTTGCGGGATCGCGTACCGGTGACCGCCCGTGGAGACCGACAGTGCCGGCATGATCGCCAGCGTCAGCGGGATCTTGATGACCACCGTCGTGCCCAGACCGGTGAGGCTGCGCAGCTCTATCGACCCGCCGATCTTTTCGATGTTGGTCCGTACGACGTCCATGCCGACGCCACGGCCCGAAACGTTGGTGACGGTCTCGGCCGTGCTGAAACCCGGCAGGAAAACCAGCGCCGTGATGTCGTCCTCGGACATGGCCGCGAGATCGGACGGCGACACCAGTCCTTTCTTCAGCGCGGTTGCCCTGACCCGGTCGAGGTTGATGCCGCCGCCGTCGTCCGAGATCTCGATGGTGACCGAACCGCTCTCGTGTCGCGCACTGAGCCTGATGCGACCCTCGACGCGCTTGCCGGCGGCCAGCCGGATCTCCGGCGACTCGATGCCGTGGTCGACTGCGTTGCGGACGATGTGCGTCAGCGGCGCGTTGATCGCCTCGATGATCGTCTTGTCGAGCTCGGTGTCCTGACCCTCCATCTCGACGGACACGCTCTTGCCGACCGCGACACAGATGTCGCGGACGACACGTGGAATCTTCTGCCAGACGATGTTGATCTGCTGCATGCGGGCGCGCATCACGCCGGACTGCAGGTCCGTCGAGATGCTGTTGAGGCGCTGGGCGACGCGCAGCATGACGGGGTCGCCGGAAGCCGCGATCGTCGCGACGATCTGGTTGCGGGCCAGCACCAGCTCGCCCACCAGGTTCATGAGTTCGTCGAGTAGGGCGACGTCGACGCGGAGCGTGCTCTCGTAGATGCTGCGCTGCGGCAGCTGGTCCCCTTGCTGGCCCAGCATCTCGGCGACTTCGCCCGGCTCCAGGATGCCTTGCTCGACGAGGATCTCGCCGATGTGCCTCCGGTCGCCGATCTCCTGCTCGCGGATGGCGAAGTGGACGTCGTCCTCGGTCGCCCGGCCGGTCTCGATGAGCAGGTCACCGAGTCGTTTGGGCGGGTCGACCTCGGCCGCGCCGACCGGCTTGGCTGCCGACTCCTGCAGCGCGACCAGCTGGGCGACGAGTTCTGTGTGGTCGCGCTCTGCTTCGGCACCCGTGCTTTCGATGTCAGCCAGCAGGCGGCGTACCGCATCGACCATGGTGAGTAGCCCGGTCGTGACGTCGGCGTTCAGTATCAGCTTGCCGTCCCGCAACCGGCTGAGCAGTGACTCGCCGGCGTGGGTGACCTTCTCCAGCTCAGAGAACGCGAGGAAGCCGCTCGTACCCTTGATCGTATGGATCGTCCGAAAGATGCTGCTCAGACGTTCCCGCGACTCCGGGTCGCGCTCGAGCGCGACGAGGTCGCGGTCGAGTTGGTCAAGGTTCTCGTGGCTTTCGACCAGGAACTCCTGGACGATCTCGTCCATGTCGTTCACGCAGCCGGCTCCTTCGGGGTTCCCAAAGCGGTAATTGCCGCCTGGCGGTCCATCGGCGTTTGAGCGCGAAACCTTAG
>JBDSAK010000420.1:0-3053 GCA_039922195.1 Mycobacteriales bacterium | reverse complement strand
CTCCGAACGCCGTCAGGCGGCCGCCTTTTGCGCACGCCGGGCGGCGCGACGCTCGGCCTGACGATCCGGGTCGGGCACGGGCGAGGCGAGCAGGAGCCGCTGCGTGTAGGGGTGTTGTGGCCGCTCGGTGACCTGGGCGGCGTCGCCGGTCTCCACGATCTCGCCCCTGAGCATGACCGCGACCCGGTGACTGATGTGCCGGACGACGTCCAGGTCGTGCGACACGAACAGGTAGGACACTCCGGTGTCCTGCTGGATCTCCAGGAGCAGGTCCAGGACGCGGGCCTGGGTGGACAAGTCGAGCGCCGACACGGGCTCGTCGCAGACGATGAGCTTCGGCCGCAGGGCGAGCGCCCGAGCGATGGCTATGCGCTGGCGCTGGCCACCGGAGAACTCGCGGGGCAGCCTCGTCATGGCGTCGACGGGCAGGTGCACCCGGTCGAGCAGCTCGCGAACCCGGTCGCGCGCCGCCTTGCCCTTGACTCCCTGGCTCCCGAGCGGCTCGGCAAGGATGTCGCCGACCGTCATCGACGGGTTGAGCGAGCTGTAGGGGTCCTGGAAGACCACCTGCAGGTCCCGGCTGAGCTTGCGGCGTGCGGCGCGACGCGCGTGGGTGATGTCGTCGCCCTCGAAGGTGATGGTCCCTCCGACGACCGGGGCCAGGCCGAGCACCGCTCGCCCGAGGGTCGTCTTCCCGGACCCGGACTCACCGACAAGTCCGAGCGTCTCGCCCGAGCCCACGGCGACGGAGACTTCGTGCAGCGCCCGGAACGGCTTGGCGAAGAGTCCCTTTCCCGGGTACTCCACCACCACGTCCTGGACCGCGAGCAGCGACGTGCCAGCGGCGCTGGCCACCTCGGCGCTCATCGTGCGGCCTCCGGACTCGGGTGCGCCAGCAGCGGGGTCATCGGGGTCTTTCCTTCCAGCATGGAGGACAGGAGCATCTGCGTGTACGGGTGCTGCGGCGTGCGCAGGATGGCCCGGACGGGACCCTCCTCGACGAGGTGGCCGTCCTGCATGACGGCGACTCGATCGCAGACGTCGGCGACGACGCCGAAGTTATGGGTCACGAGAATGACGCCGAGTCCGGTGCGGGTCTGCAGGTCACGAAGCACATCGAGAACCTCGGCCTGGACCGTGACGTCGAGGGCGGTGGTCGGCTCGTCGGCGATGATGAGGTCAGGCTCGCACGAGAACGCGCCGGCGATGTGCACGCGCTGCGCCATGCCGCCGGAAACTTCGTGCGGATAGGCCACGAAGGTTCGCTTGGGGTCGGGGATTCCGACGCTCGCAAGCAGGTCGAGCGCTCGTCGGCGTGCCTCCGCGCGCGAGATGCCGAGCACCGTGACCATCGGCCGGGTCAGCTGCGAACCGATGGTGAACGCCGGGTCGAGATTGCTCATCGGCTCCTGCGGGATGTACGAGATGCGCTTGCCCCTCAGATCGACCATCCGAGACTGACGCACGTGGTCATCCCCAGGGGCGACTGTGTAGGCGCCGTCGAAGGTGATCGCTCCACCGGTGATGACCGCGTTGTCCGGTAGCAGGCCCAGGATGGCGAACGCGGTCTGGGACTTGCCCGACCCGGACTCGCCGACTATGCCCAGCACCTCGTTGCGGTCGACGTGGAAGCAGACGCCGTCGACGACCTTCTTGACGGTGCCGTCGGCCTGGGGATAGCCGACGCCGAGCTCGGTGACCTCGAGCAGGTGGTGGCTGCCCCGCGCGGGGATCGGCGCCTCAGGGCGCTCGCGCAGGTGGTGCTGCGACCTGCCGGGATGCGGCTTGGCGCGCTTGGCCTTGACCTTCTCGAGGTCCTCGAGCGAGTCGCGGACGGCGTTGCCGAGCAGCACGAACGCCGCGATGGTCAGCGCAATCGCGACCGTCGGCCAGACCAGGGTCACCGGTGCCCGGAAGATGTTCCGGAACCCGTCGCTGACCATCACGCCCCAGGTCGGGACCGTCGGGTCGCCGAGGCCGAGGAACTCCAGGGCGGACTGGATGGAGATCGCGATGCCGCAGACCATGGCGGTCTGGATGATGATCGGCGCCCGGACGACCGAGAAGATGTGCCGGACGATGATGCGGGAGTCGGACAGACCCGAGACCCGGGCCGCGTCCACGTAGAGCTCGTTGCGCACGGACTGGACCGCGGTACGCGTCAGCCGGAAGTAGCCGGGACTGAGCAGGACGCCGAACACCACCATGGCGATCCAGGTCGAGGGGCCCACCGCAGCCCGCACCGCGAGCAGCACGATCATCGACGGCAGGGCGAGCAGGATGTTTGTCGACCAGCTCGCGACCGCGTCGAAGCGGCGGCCGTAGTAGCCGGCGATCAAGCCGGCCGGCAAGCCGATCGCGATCGCCACGCCGGCGGCGAGGGCGGCCGAGAGCAGGGTCACCCTGGCCCCGAACAGGAGCCGGGACAGGATGTCCCGGCCGCCGCCGTCGGTGCCGAGCGGGTGCTCACCACCCGGCGACAGGAGCACGCCGGCGAGGTCGGCGAAGTTCGGCTTGTACGGCGCGAGCACTGGGGCGAGGGCCGCGGCCACGATGAGCAGCGCCAGCACGATGACGGCGAACAGGCCCATCGGGTTCTTCAGGATCCGGCGCAGCGCGGAGGCGCGGACGACGGTGCCCGCCTGCCCGACGTCGGCGGTCACGGTTCCGGAGGGCATCGGTTGCAGGGCTTCGGTCATCACACACGCACCTTGGGGTTGAGCCAGCCATTGACGATGTCGACGATGAGGTTGACCACGACGACGATGATCACCGTGTAGATGACGACGCCCATGACCAACGGCAGGTCGCTCTGCGTCGTCGCAGTGATGGCGAGCCGGCCGAGGCCGGGGATCGCGAAGATGCTCTCGATGATCACCACGCCCCCCAGGAGCGCGATGAACTGCAGCGAAAGAACCGTCAGCCCGGCCGGCGCGGCCGACCGCAGCACGTGGCGGAAGAGGATCTCTCGCTCGGAGATGCCCCGGCTGCGCAGCGTGCGCACGTAGTCGAGCTCCAGCTGTTTGATGAAGGCGCTGCGGATCTGCGCCGCG
>JBDSAK010000419.1:0-4842 GCA_039922195.1 Mycobacteriales bacterium | reverse complement strand
CACCCGGTCGGCACCGAGGCGGCTGTCGCAGTGGATGTGGGGGACGGCGATGCCGGGAGTGGGGCGGTGGGTGTGGCGGGTGTGGCGGGTGCGGCGGTCGCCGGCGCAGAGACGCTCGGCCGCGCGGAGGCCACCGATTGCTCGACGTCCGCGGTGCAGCCGATCAACGCAATCAGCGATATCGCCGTGACCACACCCGCGATTGATGAGCGCGGATGGGGTCGGATGACTGGACTGCGCATGAGGCGTTCAGCGTAGGTCAGCCGTATCGGGTTTCCGCGATGCAATAGCCGTCGGCGGTCTTGTGAGCGCGGCACCGGCGCGAAAGGGCAGAATGCCCGGCGGGGCGGTAGCTCAGCTGGTCAGAGCAGGGGACTCATAATCCCTCGGTCGCGGGTTCGAGCCCCGCCCGCCCCACTAGGCCTGACCTCGGTTTTACCCTCGCGGCCACCTCGGCGGGTGTCCGATCGTCCCCAGGTGTGGCCGAAGATGCAGAGACGTGTTCCGGCTGCACGTTCGCGCCCGCTCGCGGACTGAGGCGTGGCTTTCCTTCGGCCGTCCGGACGGGACGGTAGCTTTCGTCGTCAACGTGCTGCCGGCCTCGCTGCTGACCGCGGCCGGCATGGCGATGGCGTTCATCCTGTCGCTCGGCACCGCTCTGACGTCGGCCGCGCCGGAGGAGGGTGGCCTGGCCGCTGGCATCGTCAACTCCAGCTACCAAATCGGCTCGGCCCTCGCCCCTGGCCGCAAATGACGGCCGTCGCCCGCCGCCTTCGGCGCGGACCCCGCGGCGGTGTTGCGCGCAGGTTACCAACCGCACCTGCACCCTTCGCCCGTCTTGAGCGACACACGTCACCGAAAGCGCGCGGCCTCCGTCCCGCGCGAAGCTCAGCTGGAGGTCGCGAGTCGTTCCAGCGTCGAACGCGCGCCCACTGTATGCAGTGAGTCCAAGGACCAGCGATACGCCTGAACGAAGCGATCGTGCTTCGAAAGGTCTCCGAAGAGCTGCTCGTCCGCGACAAAGGACAACGGGTCATCGCGCTGTTTCGCCGCCGCCGCCATCAGCCGGTCGCGAAGCTGGTCCACCACATCGATCTGCTGACCGCTTTCGTCGACACCTTCGGCGTAGCGCGCCCAGGCGGCCACCACCAAGACAGACCGCTTGATCTCTCCGTCTCCGGCGAGGTTGTCGCGGATGACCGGAACGAGCCATTTCGGGATCCGGTCGGAGCTCTCGGCGCACAGTCGGGCCAAGGTGTCCTGGACCTCCGGGTTGGCGAACCGGTCGATGAGTTCATGCTTGTACGCCGACAGGTCTATGCCGGGGACTTGGTGCAGGGTCGGCGTCGCTTCGCGATCCATGTAGTTGAGCAGGAACCCAACGAACAACGGGTCCTGGCATACCTCGTGTGCATACCGGTATCCGGCCAGGTATCCCAGATAGCACAATGCTTGATGGCTGCCGTTGAGCAACCGCAGTTTCATGAGCTCGTACGGCTCGACGTCAGTTACGAGTTGCACACCCACCTCTTCGAACTCGGGTCGCCCCGCCGCGCCTCCCTCGAACGAGTCCTCCAGCGCCCACTGCATGAAGGGTTCGCAGACGACCGGCCAGGCGTCCGCGACGCCGAACTCGCGCGCCAACGCCTCGATGTCCTTATCGGAAGTGATCGGCGTGATCCGGTCGACCATCGAGTTCGGAAAGAACACTGACGATTCGATCCAACTGGCCAAGTCAGCGTCCTTTAGCCGGGCGAAGGCGCAGATCATCCGTTTCGCGACGTCTCCGTTTCCGGGAATGTTGTCGCACGACATCACCGTGAAGGCTGGGGTGCCCGCGTCGCGACGCTGGCGCAGCGCTTCGACGATGAACGCGAACGGCGTGGTCGGCGTCGACCCGACCCGCAGATCAGCCCGAACAATCGGTAGCGTCGCGTCGAACTCACCCGTCGACGGACGAAAGAGGTACCCGCCCTCGGTGATGGTCAGCGACACGATCCGGGTGCTCGCCGCCGTCATGACGGCCAACACCGCACCGGGGTTGTCAGCGGCGAACAAGTAGCGCACGAGCGACCCGATTATCCGAGGCTGGCGCCGGCCTTCCGGATGCTTGACCAGGACGGTGTAGAGGCCATCCTGCGCATCAAGGACGTCCCGCATCCGGGCGTCCTGAGGCATCGTGCCGACGCCGACAATGCCCCAATCCAGGGCCTTGCCCATGCTCATCAACGCGTCGACGTACACCGCCTGATGAGAACGGTGGAAGCCTCCAACGCCGAAGTGGACGACGCCTGGCGTCACGGCAGACCTGTCATAGGCCGGCACCGCGACGCGAGCCGACGCACCGATCGCCTCGAGATTGCGATCGTTGAGGAGAATGCCTTCAGAGATCGCGCCCATCAGCTGCCCACTTCCTTCGGACTTACGGAAATGCTGTCAACGCGTTGAGACCTTGTTCTGTCCAGCATGGTGGTCCGGTGCGCAAACGGCACGCGTGTTTCATGCAGGCTGCGCGGTCACGTGCCCGCACGACTGGAAGGCCGCCGCGATGCAGCGACCCTGACCGTCGCTGCCCTGGTCGTGCTCGTGGCGGGGTTGCACGCGGTGTCGACGTCGGCTGAAGGTCGCGTCGAGACGACAGTCGAGGCTCCCCGCACGGACGTTTCTTCGCCGTGCAGGCACGCGAGCCGCACAACTCGGCTCGTCGCCTGTGCCGCTGTCATGATCGCGACGGCGTACCACGTCTACCTGGCGCTGTACGAGGCGTCGGTGGTGGCTGTCTTACGCGCCGGCTACAAGCCGCTGCTGCACCGGTCCGCCGTACCGGGCGTTACCGGCCCGGCCTGGGGGCCTGAGATGACTATTGCTGGTGCAGCAGTTTCCGACGAGACTCCCCGTTGCTCGACCGTCGCAGGCCCGTTCGGGCGGTGACCGTCGTCCGGACTGGAGGTCCGAGATGGAGAAGGTGGCAGTCGCCGTCATGCCCGTCGCCGATCTGGGGGCGTGGCAGGAGTTCAACGAGGAGATCACCACCGGTGCCCGCGCAGAGGAGCACCGTGCCTTCCTACGCCGGGGAGGCGTGCAGACCGAGCACGTGTTCCACCAGCAGACGCCGATGGGCGACCTGGCGGTCCTCGTCTGGGAGGGGGTGGATCCGGAGCAGCTCGGCGCGCACATGGCGGACCTGATGCAGAACCCGGCCACCGACCACGAGCGCTACTTGCGGGACCACGTCGTGGGGAAGATCCACGGCGTCGACCTGACCCACGGAGCGCCGCCGCCTGCCCAACGGCTCTCGAGCTCCACTCCCTGACGGGTCGCCGGCCGCTTGCGCGCTAAGTCCCCACGGCAAAGCGCTGAAGAGCCCGCTGGGTCAGCGGTCCCGCAGTCGACATCTGACGCCCCAACCAAGGTGCTCTGGGATTGAAGGTGGCGCGTTTGCCGAGACAAGCGGCACGCGCTTCACGACGCGGAGCAGCATGGCCTAACCACCCCACGAGACTTGAGGGGACGTTCCGCACATGTCCACACTGATGATCACGCACGACGTCGACGACCTCGAGCACTGGCTGGCATCGCCGAAGCGCGAGGAGCTCCTCGGCCCGCTCGGAATCACGGCGCGACCCTGCGTCGACTCCGACCGGTCGAACCACGTTGGGCTGGTCGTGGAAGCGCCGGACATCGACACGCTTCAGCGGGTCCTGGCGTCGCCTGAGGCGGCCGCCGCGATGAAGCACGACGGCGTCCGACCCGAAACACTCCACATCATGGTCCAGCCGTAGCGCGTGCGTCCGCGGCCGACGCCGGAGCTCCGCGCAATCGTGTAAGGAGCGCGGGCGCAAGTGCAGGCTGCGCAGCTGCTTGCACCGCCGCACCATTGTTGTCGGCTAGTTCCGGCTCGTGCCGGCTCGGTCACCACATTGGTGATCACCGTTGCCGAGACGGTTGCCGGCCTCGTTCCCGGGGTCATTGACCGCATCGTTTGCCCCATCCGACTTGAATCTCAGCCGCGATCGGTCCGATTTACATCCTCGAGCTGACCTGGTCGAGGGCCGTTCGTAGAGCTGGCGTCACAGGTTCGTCACAGTTTCAGCCCTGCTTCAAAGGCGACGTCGCCGAATAAAGTGTCCTACGGAGGGTGGCCATGAGCGATCCCTGGGAAGTGCTGACCGCGGGGCCGCCCGATGCGGATCGATCAGTGCTGCTCCTGCCGGGCGGTGCCAACGCGGCACGGTCGTTCAACCTCGTAATGGCTGAACCGGCGCTTTCCGGTGTCCGCTTGGTGGCCACGACGATGCCAGGTAATGCTGGCGCACAACTGTCCGAAGACGTGTCCGTGCCCGAACTGGCCCACCACGCCGGCGGACTGGCCAAGACATACGAATGTGACGTCGTCGTGGGCTTTTCGCTCGGGGCGACGGTGGCCCTGGAAATGGTGCTGTCGGGCCAGTTCCACGGTCCCGTCGTGTTGCTCGGGATCAGCCTGACGACGGCGGACGAGTCCCAGTTCTTCCGCACCGTCGTGCGGGCATCGCAGAAGGTCGGCAGATGGCCGATGGCCTTACTGATCCGGATGATGCCGCTCATGGCGAGATCCGCCAAGACCGACCCGGCGCACAAGAAGGAGCTGATCGAGGACCTCAAGCGGAACCGGGCCGCCGACGTGGTCCGCGTGTGCAGCGAATACCTCGACTACATCGCCGCGGATCGGGACCCGGCGGCCGCCCTTGCTGCGTCGGGCAACCTGGCGTGGGTGGTCCACGCCGAGAAGGGAGACGGCGGCCTCACCGACGCCGAGCGGGCAACACTCGAGGCCACCCCCAACGTGACCTTGGTGACCAT
>JBDSAK010000418.1:0-2999 GCA_039922195.1 Mycobacteriales bacterium | reverse complement strand
CCCCGTCACCTGGCCCGAGTTCGCGCGCATGCATCCGTTCGCGCCGGCTGACCAGAACACCGGCTACCGCGCGTTGATCCACGACCTCGAGCATTGGCTCGCCGAGATCACCGGCTACGACGCGGTGTCGCTACAACCCAACGCCGGCTCGCAGGGCGAGTTCGCCGGGCTGCTCGCCATTCACGCCTGGCACGCCTCGCGCGGCGACACCGACCGTGACGTCTGCTTGATTCCGTCGAGCGCGCACGGCACCAACGCCGCGTCCGCAGTGATGGCCGGGATGCGCGTCGTCGTCGTCGCCTGCGACGACGCGGGCAACGTCGACGTCGCCGACCTGCACGCGAAGATCGAGACGCACCGCGAGCACCTGTCCGCGTTGATGGTCACCTACCCGTCGACGCACGGCGTGTTCGAGACCGCCATCACCGATATCTGCGCCGCCGTCCACGACGCGGGCGGTCAGGTGTACGTCGACGGTGCCAACCTCAATGCCCTCGTGGGTTTGGCGCAGCCCGGCAAGTTCGGCGCCGACGTCTCGCATCTGAACCTGCACAAGACGTTCTGCATCCCGCACGGCGGCGGCGGTCCCGGGGTCGGCCCGGTCGCCGTCCGCGAGCACCTGCGGGAGTTCATGCCCAACCACCCGCT
This sequence comes from Mycobacteriales bacterium, assembly GCA_039922195.1. Taxonomy (GTDB): domain Bacteria; phylum Actinomycetota; class Actinomycetes; order BP-191; family BP-191; genus JBDTYE01. The sequence goes on along the minus strand of JBDSAK010000418.1, from coordinate 2,351 downwards.
GGTCGCGGAAGCAGGTCCGGCGAACGGACCCGGCCCGATATCGGCGGCACCGTGGGGATCCGCGGGGATCCTGCCGATCTCCTGGACGTACATCGCGATGATGGGCCCGGACGGGCTCAGGCAAGCGACGCAGGTCGCGATCCTCGGCGCCAACTACATCGCGCGACGACTCGCTGCGCACTTCCCAGTCCTCTACACCGGTCGCAACGGCCTCGTCGCGCACGAGTGCATCGTCGACCTGCGGCAGATCACCAAGGAGACCGGCGTCAGCGTCGAGGACGTCGCGAAGCGGCTTGTCGACTACGGGTTCCACGCGCCGACGATGAGCTTCCCGGTCGCCGGCACGCTGATGATCGAGCCGACCGAGTCCGAGGATCTCGCCGAGATCGATCGGTTCTGCGACGCGATGATTGCGATCCGCGGCGAGATCAGCGCGGTCGCGTCGGGCGAGCTCGACAAGACGGACAACCCGTTGCGCAACGCGCCGCACACCGCCACGATGATCGCCGGCGACTGGGACCACCCGTACTCCCGCGAGAGTGCGGCGTACCCGATCGCATCGCTGCGTACGGGCAAGTGGTGGTCGCCGGTACGCCGAATCGATGGCGCGTACGGCGACCGCAACCTAGTGTGCAACTGTCCCCCGCCGTCGGCGTACGAGTCCTGACAGGGCACTCACCCGCCTCAACCGCAGCCTTCCACTCCCTGGAGTCGACATGGATGTTGTCGAGATGCACCGCCGGTCCCTGGCCTACTTCGCAGAGCAGACATCGTCCGTTCGACAAGAAGACTGGTCGGCCCCGTCTGGGTGCGGTGAGTGGACCGTGCGGGAGTTGGTCAACCATGTGGTGGTCGAGGACCTGTGGACTGCCCCGCTGCTGGAGGGCAAGACCATCGCCGACGTCGGGGATCGCTACGACGGAGATGTCCTCGGCGAGGACCCCCGACAGGCGTACGCCGACGCCGCGGCAGCCGCGGCAGCCGCGGCCGGCCAGCCGGGGGCGATGGATGTCACCGCCCACCTGTCCTTCGGCGACGTCCCGGGCAGCGAATACACGATGCAACTGTTCGCCGATCACCTCATCCACGGCTGGGACCTGGCGAGGGCGGTCGGCGGCAACGACACTCTTGACCCGGAGCTGGTCTCGGCGTGCGCGGCCTGGTTCGACGACCGTGAAGATATGTACCGCGGCGGCGGTGCCATCGGCCCACGCGTCGACGTCGAGGACGACGCCGACCCACAGACCGTGTTGTTGGCCCGCTTCGGTCGCGCGTCCTGATTCCTTCGTCCCCGGCGGCTGGCTGGCCGCCAGCGGCGGATAGGGTCTGCCCGGACAACACGGGCGAGGACTGGAGATCTGGCAGGTGGATCGGCACACGCGCGCTCCGCTCGTCAGGTTCGACAACGTCACCGTCGTCCGCGGGGGCACGCGCATCCTCGACCACCTGACCTGGACGGTTCGCGAGGGCGAGCGCTGGGTGGTCCTCGGCCCCAACGGCGCCGGCAAGACGACGCTCCTCGAGGTGGCCGGCGCGCGGCTGGCCCCACTGCGGGGGACCGTCGACCTGCTCGGCGAACGAGTGCGGGCGAGCGGCCGCGAGGACGACGACGACCTCGCCGAATTGCGATCGCGGATCGGGCTGGTCAGCCAGTTGCTGCACGAGCAGTTCGAACCAGACGCGGCCGTGCTCGACATCGTCCGAATCGCCGGGTACGGCGCCACGCAGCGGCGCGGTGAGGTCTTCGACGAGATGGACGACGAGCGCGCGATGGACGTACTGGGCGCGTTCGATGCGACGGGCCTGGCGACGCGGACGTACGGCACCCTCTCCGAAGGAGAGCGCAAGCGGGTACAGCTGGCGCGCGCGGTGATGACCGACCCCGAGTTGCTGCTTCTCGACGAACCGGCGACCGCCCTAGACCTCGGCGCGCGCGAGGAGCTCGTCGGACTGCTTTCGGACGTCGCGGCCGACCCCGCCGCGCCCGCGACCGTCCTGATCACGCATCATGTCGAGGATATCCCGGTGGGCTTCACCCACGCGTTGCTGCTCCGCGGCGGCCGGGCGACGGCGTCCGGCCGAACGGCCGATGTGCTGACCGATGCCGGTGTCTCGGAGTGCTTCGGCGTACGCGTGCGCATCGACGAATCGGGCGGGCGCTTCGCCGCGCGAATCGTCCGCCGCTAAGTGACGGGGCGGGTCGTCGCCGAGAAGCGCCCTGCCGGGGCATATACACTCCCGCAACCAAGTGCTGCGATCGAGCCTCTAGCGCCGCGTCCGGCCCGCCGGTACCGGGAACGGAGTCCACGTGAACGACCACCCGACCATCCTGGAGATGCGTTCCATCACCA
>JBDSAK010000417.1:0-7719 GCA_039922195.1 Mycobacteriales bacterium | reverse complement strand
TACTCGTCGGCGACGGTGCGGTTGGCGATGCGGGCGTAGATCAGTGTCATGCGCAGGGTGCGGTGGCCGAGCATCGCGCCGATGGCTTCGATCCGCATGCCGCGGTTCACTGCTTGGGTGGCGAAGGTGTGCCGGAGCTGGTGGGTGTGGACGTGCCCGAGGCCGGCGGCGGTCGCGACCCGGCTGACGATGCGGGCGATTCGGCTGACGGTCAGTGGCTGGCCGTCGCGGGTGAGCAGCAGCCCGCTGCCGTGGTCGTCGTGCCGGCTGGTCCAGTCGGCGAGGAGCTCGACGAGGTGTGGGTGCAGCGGGATGTAGCGGTCGTTGTGGAGCTTGCCGAGCGGGATCCGCAGCCAGTGCCCGTCGCGCATCGTCACCACGGCGCCGGCTTCCAGCCCGCCGAGTTCACCGGCTCTCATCCCGGTCCGCAGCAGCAGGTGGATGACCAGGCGCCGTAGCGGGTCGGGGTCGGCGCTGGCAGTGCGCAGCAGCGCGGCGGCTTGGGCGTCGTCGAGGAACTTCGGTAGCGGGTCGTCGACGATCGGCAAGTCGATGCTGAAGATGGGGGTCCGGGCCGGTGCGTCGGTCCAGTCCCATTCGATGATCCGGTCGAAGAAGGTCCGGACCGTGCCGAGCCTTTGACGCACGGTGTTGCTGGTCGCGCTGGTGTCGACCTTGACCCCTGGTCGGGCGACCAGCCAGGTCTTGAAGTCCTCGATGACGGGCCGGTTGACCTGCGCGAAGCAGGTCACGTCGGGGTGGGTGTCGGCCAGGAACAGGCAGAACATTCGTAGGGCCTGGTCGGCGACGGTGACGCTGGAAGGGCTGAGGCTGACGGAGATCTGCTCGAGGTAACGCCGCGCCGTCGCAGCCAGCAGCGGTTGCCGGCGGGCTGTCGGCGCCCAGTTCTGGTCGAGCTTGGACAGCCGAGTCGACGCGTCGGTCGGTCGAGTTGTCGCGGTCATGGCAGCCGCTGCTGCCGGCGCGGTCACTGTGATGCTGCGTTCAGCGCGAGGGTGTCGGCGGCGAGGTCGACCGCTTGGCTGGCCCGGGCGTACTCATCGGCCAGCCAGTCATTCGCCAGGTGGACGTAGAGCCTGGTCGACTCGATCGACCGGTGCCCGGCCTGGGCCTGGATCGCTTCCAAAGCCATGCCCGCTTCACGTAGTCGGGTCAGGCAGGTGTGGCGCAGTTCGTGACAGGACGCGTGCGCAAGCCCGGCGCGAGACCGAGCGCTCAAAACCAGCTGGTCCAGGCCATCAGCGCTGAGGCGCTGGCCGCGGCGCGGGCCTTTGAGGACGACGAACACCGCGGTCGGGTCGGCGTCGCCGGGTCGTTCTTGTTCGAGGTAACGGGCCAGGCTGCGAAAGAACCGGGCCGAGATCGGGATCAGCCGTTGGTGGCCGCCCTTGCCCTCATGGATGAAGACCCGGCCCTCCCCGAGGCGCAGGTCCTCCATCCGCAAACCGAGGACCTCGCAGCGGCGCAGACCACCGAGCAGCATCGCCTCGACCATCGCCCGGTCCCGCCACCGTCGCAGCGCCTTGAGCAGCGCGTCGACCTCGTCGGGGTCCAAGACCTGCGGCAGAGTGCGTGGCGTGCGGATCAGCGGGACACCGTTGCGTCGACCCCGTTGACGTCGAGTCGCGAGCCCACGCGGGACCGGGTTGCTCGGGATCTCACCGAGCATCACCAGCCAGGAGAACAGCCCCGACACCAACGACAGCCGGCGGGCGATCGTCCGCGACGACAACCCGGCCTCTCCGTCGGAAAGCCGGACGACGCGGCCATCGCCACGCGACTGGCGCTGCTCATGGATGAACGCGAGTACGTCACCAACGACGACCTCAGACGGTTCCTTCGCAACGACGGCGAAGAACGCCCGCAGGTCCGACGCGGTCGCCAACACCGTGTTCGGCCGGCACCGCAACGCCACGAAAGTCAGGTAGCGATCCAGCACCGGATGCCCCAACTGGGGCACCTGATCAAGACGAGAACGGACAGGTAGGACACACCGATCTAGAGCCATGGGAGCCGGTTCCTCTCAGCTGCGAAGACCCGTCCCAACGACGAGCCGACTCAAGCGTGAGGATTACCGGCATATCTGCACTTCCTGCTAGTCGCTGTGCTGCGTCGCGGCGATTGTTGAAGGCGGGCCAGTCGATAGTCTGAGGACAGTCGGCGCCCGCGCTACCCAATGGATGTGACGCTCATGCCTGACCTGGACCCTTCCGAGCTTGTGGTTTCTCTTGCCGAGGGTTACGTGGGTTCTCGATGCCTGCACGTGATCGCGAACCTTGGTGTGTGCGATGTGGTGAGTGACGAGCCGCGCAGCATGCCGGAGATCGCTCGCGAACTCGGTGTCGATGCCCAGGCATTGGGCAGGGTGGTCAGACACCTGGCGTCCTTGGGCGTTTTTGCGATGCGCGGAGACGACGTATGGCACAACGAGGCGTCTCGGTTGTTGCGACAAGAACACCCAGGGGGGCTGCTGCCCTTGACGCGCCTGCTGGCGTTGCCGATCATCTGGGACTCCTTCAAGACGCTCGAGGATGCAGTCAGGACGGGCCGCCCTGGGGCGACATTCCACGACCCGAACGGCTTCTTCGCCTATCTCGACGCCCATCCCCAGGAATCGGACATCTACGACCAGGGCATGACCGCCATGACCACACGCCGAATCTCGAAGGTGGTGCCCTGCTTTGACTTCTCCGAGTTCAACGTGATCGCCGACATCGGAGGCGGTCGCGGACATCTGCTGCGGGCTGTTCTGGAGGGGGCGCCGGGGGCACGAGGTGTGCTTTTCGACCGGGCTCAGGTCGCGGACGGACTAGGCAGCACCGACCTGATCTCGGTACAGGTCGGGGACTTCTTTGCTGATCCACTGCCAGTCGCCGACTGCTATCTGCTCTCCAACATTATCCATGACTGGTCCGACCCCGATGCCCTCGCCATCCTGACCGCCGTGCGGGCGGCGGCTCCACCGACGTCGACGCTGCTGCTTTTCGAGTTCGTTGTTCCCGAGGATGCGGGGCAGTTCGAAGCGAGCGACATTGACGTCGAAATGCTGGCGCTAGTAGGCGGTCGCGAGCGCACGCTTAAGGAGTACACCGACCTGCTAGCGGCCGGCGGCTGGCGGCTCCAGCGAACGGTGCCGACTGCGAGCCAAACCATCCTGGAGGCCGCCCCGATTCGCTCCTGAGCCGCTCTGTTCGGAGTCCGCCCTGAGCCCCACTCCGATAGCGAAGCGGCTAGCCAGTAATGCGATTGCGCCTCGGACCATCGGGGCTAGCGCGGCTGCGGTGAGGGCCGAGACGACGTCAGTGCAGTCGGTTGCGAAGCCCTAGCTGTGCCTCGCGTGCGCGACCCAGTCGGCCATCGCCGGGTAGCGGTTCACGACGTCCAGCCAGACCGGCGTCGACATCTCTGCCCAAGCAGCCTGTCCCTGCTCCTCGAGCGATGTCGCTCGAGCGGAGTCGAACCCACTCGTCCGCCTGCTCCGTCACGTCCACGACTGGATCGTAGGGCTAGACCCTCGACAGCTGGTAGCGCCGAGTTCCGGCGGCGCACCAGCGGTTCGCTAGCCGCCACGGCTGCCGCATGCGATCACTGCATCGGGGCCCACGCCCTCGACAGCTGCGGGAGACCGTTGCTCGCGGCGCGGGCCTAGTCGTAGATGACGGCGGCGCCGCGGCGCCTCAGGTCTGCGAGTCCGTTCCGCATGGCCTGCAGCTGCTCGGGCGGATGCCCTATCCAGTCAAGGATTTCGCCGACGACCCGCACCGGCTCCCTGGTTCGATAGGACCGGGTCGGGTTGCCGGGGAACTTCTTGTCCGTCACATTCGGGTCGTCTTCCAATGCGCCCGTCGACTCAACGATGTAGATCCGCCCACGGCCTTCTCCGACGGCAAGTTCGGCGCCCCACGTCGCGGCGTCCAGCGTCTCCGTGACATAGACGTGGTTCATGATGCGACCCTCTTCAAAGTTCGACTCGTAGCCCGGCACGAGGAGGTCGCCGACCGCGAGGTCTGCCTTCGTCCCGTGGAGCAGTCCTCCTACCTGGTAGACCTCGAATGGCTCTGGTCGCTGCGACATGTTCCCCCAGGCACCAAATCCCAATGAGCATGAACAATCCGGCGGCGGCGCCGCAACCCGCCGCTGACCCAGTCGAGGCCGGTTCCGCCGCAATCGCTATCAGTCGTCCCGGCTGACAAGACACGTGAAGGGTAGTGGCTCCCCTCCACGGTAGAGAACGCCGCATGTCCAAGTACACACGTCCCGGGCGGGGGGCATCACGACGAGCGAGGTTGTCGAGCTTGGTCTTTTCGCCGTCGATCCAGTGCACGACATGGTGTGCCTCGCACCAGCTGGCGGGTGCGCCGCAGGCCACGCGGCCGCCGTCGCGGCGAATGTGCCAGTCGGCGGCAACCAGAGCTCGCAAGGATCCACTTCGACAAGCGAACGCTGACGTCCATGACTGGGATTCTTGCAGTGGATTCAGGCGGTCAGCCGGTAGTCGTCTGGGTGTCGGGTGCGGGTCGGCGGCGGGCGGGTTTCCCAACCTCCGCCGGATGCGGGGTGGAGGGTGAATCGTCCCTCGTGCAATTGCCGGTGATGTCGACGGCAGAGCAGGACGAGGTTGTCGAGCTTGGTCTTGCCGCCGTCGATCCAGTGCACGACATGGTGTGCGTCGCACCAGCCGGCGGGTGCGCCGCAGGCCACGCAGCCGCCGTCGCGGAGAACAAGGGCGCGGCGCATGCCTGAGGGCACGATGCGGCTGGCCCGGCCGATGTCGAGGACCTGGCTCGGTCCGTCGAGGATCGCGCGCAGCACCGTCGCATCGCAGGCGATGCGACGAGCCATCTCGCCGCTGACCGGGCCGTGCCGCTCGAGTTCGGCGGCGGGGCTGCCTTTGTCGCCACGTAGGGTGGTGACGCCGGCGGTGAGTACCAGTTGCGGCCGCTCGCCTCCGACGTCAGGCAGCCCGGCGCGAGCGAGCCAGTCCTGAACGAGATCGCCGAGGGCGTCGTGCCGGCGTTGCGCGTGCGTGCGGTGGTCATCTGCCGAAGGGGGACCGGTGTGGGCTTCGAGCGCGATGCGCAGTGCGGTGCCGACCTCTGGATCGAGCCAACCGGAGACCGCGTCGAGGCGCTCGAAGCTGGTGGTGAGGTCGAGGCTGCGCCGGGCGTATCGGTCCTGCTCGTCGCGGACGACTGCGTCGGGGGCGTAGGCGTGCCGGATCCGCGCGAGGTATCCACGTAGCTGACCGGGCGTGGTTCGTTCGGCGACGACGACCATGTCGATCTCAGTCGCGCGAACGACGTCGATGGGCGCATCGCGGACAATCGCCCCCATCGCCACCGCATGCTGATAGCTGATGCGTCCCGTGGTCAACGCATCCGTCGTTGCTGGCAGCTCGCGCAATGCGCGGGCAGTGTGCACCATCGCAGACGCGGTCGTCCGGTCAAGCCTCAAATGCTGACGTAGCCAGCTCGCGGTTGTCGAACCCTCGGCCCCAGCCGCTCCGCCTGCGTCGAAAGCGGCGATCGCCGCAGCACGCGAGGCTTCGGCAACCGCGATCAACTCGCTCAGCTCGATGATGCGCGCAGCTGGATCGGGCGGCGCGTCTGTGTCACCGCGAAGTGCGACGACCATGCCGCTGATGTCCACCGAGAACACACCTCCACCCACCCGAACCGGCTGCTGCGTATGGGAAATCTCCCTGTCGCCGATGCATTCATGGTACCGAGGGGGTGCGACAGAACTGGCTGCGCACAACGCCTGTGTGGACAAGAACATGAACTCGTAGCTCCGACCAGAGCTGGCTAGCTGCGTCGCTGGCGAGTGGCGGTGACAACCCGCCAGCGACGCAGCGCGAGATGTCAGGCGGTGAACGCAGCCGCGTGGTCGCGCGCGAAGTCCTCGAAGGACGTAGCGGGCCGACCCAGAACCTTCTCGACAACGGGCGAAACCTCGCCGAACCAACCCGCGCGAATGCCCTGCATCAAAATGATGAAGACATCGGCGTACCAGCCCGGGATGTCAGCCTCGACGAGTGATGCGCGGAAGTCCTCGTCGGAGAGGTCGACATAGTTGACCGGACGTCCGATGCCGTTGCCGAGCCGCGAGGCAATCTGCTGGTGCGTGAGGGACTCGGGGCCGGTCAGGTAGTAGTCAGCTCCCTCGTGACCGTCTTCGGTCAGCGCGGCCACCGCGACGGCGGCAATGTCGCGGACGTCGATAGGAGCGATGTGCCCGCTACCGGCGGCCGCGTAGAACGTGTCGTGGGAGGCAATCGTCGACGCCGATCCGAGGAAGTTCTGGCTGAACCAGTTTGGGCGCAGAATCGTCGACGCGATGCCAAGTGCCGCTATGCGTGCTTCCGCTGCAGCGTGCCACCGGGAGAAGTTGGCCGGAGAATCCAGACTCGCCCCGGGGACCGAGATCTTCACGATGTGCCGGACGCCGGCAGCGGCCGATTCCTCGGCAACCGCTTCCTCCAATTGCTGCTGGTCCTCTCGCTGGCCGAGTGCGAGGTAGACCTTGTCCGCGCCGGTGACGGCGCGACGTACCGCCTCGCGATCCGCCAGGTCGCCGACTTCGAGTTCGACGCCCTCCGGCAGAACGGACTTCGCCTTCTCGGCGTCCCGGACGAAGGCTCGGACGGCCACTCCGCGCTCGACCAGACCCTTGACGACGTGCTGGCCGGTCTTGCCGGTCGCCCCGATGACGGTGATCATGCTTACTCCTCAGATAGGAACCAACGGTATGTCAGGCACTATAAGTGCCTAAAGAACCGAGACGCAAGTTCGGCACCGAGGTATCCTGTTTCCGTGCACCCTTGCAACGTCTTCAGCAGCGCTTGCCCCTCGCGGACCGTGCTGGCGATGGTCGCCGACAAGTGGTCGGTGCTGGTCGTGCATGCGCTGCTGAGCGGCACCAAGCGCCATCACGAATTGATGGACGAGGTCGAGGGCATTTCGCAGAAGATGCTGACGCAGACGCTGCGTGAGCTCGAGCTGAACGGCCTGCTGGAGCGCACGGTTTTCGCCGAGGTGCCGCCGCGGGTCGAATACTCGCTCACACCCATCGGCCGCACTCTGGGCGGTCCGGTCAAAAGGCTGGCAGCCTGGGCTGAGGCGCATGCCTACGAACTCCTCGCGGCGCGACAGGCGAACGCCGTGCGCTAGCCCGCAGCGATGGCCCGCAGCCCATCGGCGGCGCGCGCGATGTCGTCGTCTGTCAGGTCGGCGCGGGCCGTCAGGCGCAGCCGGCTGGTGCCTACCGGCACGGACGGCGGCCGGAAACAGCCCACTCGTACGCCGCGCTCCGCCATCAACGCGGCCGCAGCGACCGCGGCCCCGGGCTCACCGATGACGATCGAGACGACAGCGGCGGCCGGACGAGTTGTGCGCAAACCCGCTGCTGCGGCGATGTCCCGGAGCGCAACGGCGTTGCGGCACGCGCGCTCGGCAAGAGCCGGGTCGGCGACGATGACCCGCAGGGCTTCCGACGCAGTCGCGACACAGACAGGGGCGAGTCCTGTGTCGAAGATGAACGACCGGGCTGAGTCGACGACGTGAGCGATGACGGCTTCCGCGCCGAGCACCGCACCCCCTTGACTACCAAGGGATTTGGACAGTGTCGTCGTGATGATGACATCGGGTTCGCGCGACAGACCGACAGCGGCCACGGCGCCGTGGCCGCCGTCCCCGACGA
>JBDSAK010000416.1:0-2922 GCA_039922195.1 Mycobacteriales bacterium | reverse complement strand
TGCCTCGGCCCGGGCGGTCAGGCGGGCCTCGACGGTGGCCAACTGCGCTCGCGAGCTGGCCGGCTCCCCGCGGCGAGGCGTGATCGAAGCCGCCGGAGACTGGCCGGCCGCGACGACACGCACGAGGGTGAACTCTACGTCCTCCGCACCGGCAACGTCCATGGCGTGGGGGTTCCCATCCAGGCCCGGCTGACGCCGCCCCGCGCATGCGTGGTGATGACCACGAGACTCGGCGCGGCCTGCTCGATGTGCTGCAGGAGCGTCGGAGCGGCGGGCCCTCGAGGAATTTCGTCGCGAGGCGCTCACCGAGCGTCACCTCGAATTGCCGGGCGACGAACGCCAGGTGGTCCCGGGCCTCTTGCCGCAACTCGTAGTCGAGCTGGGAATCCGGCACCGGCGCGCCGCTTCTGGCCAGGAATGACGGCATCGGCTCCCGGACGAGGACGAACTCGAGGGACACGCCGCATCGTTGGGCCAGCCGGAGCGCGGTCGGGAGTGCCTGCTCGGCGAACGTCGAGCCGTCGATGGGAACCAGGATGGATGTCAACACGAGCCGTCCTCCTTCGTCCGTGGGGCGGTGGGCTGCACGGAAGGTGGCCGGCCCGAAGTGAAACGATCGTGACGCACGGGTGAAGGGTGGTGAGGATCCGTCGCCCCGCGTCACCGCCGTGGCTCGACCTCTGACCCTAGACCGTGGCCCCGGCGGGTGTCCCCGCCGGCAGGGCCGCCCGGACCGCCAGCCGCTCGGCGACCCGGGCCAGCGAGTCCGGGTTGAGCGAGATCGAGTCGATGCCGATCTCGGCCAGATACTCCGCAAACTCGGGAAAATCGCTGGGCGCCTGTCCGCAGATCCCGACCTTGCGGCCGCGCCGGTGCGCCCCCTCGACCACGATGCGAACGAGGCGCTTGACCCCGGGATCGCGTTCGTCGAACAGATGCGCGAGCAGCTCGGAGTCCCGGTCCACGCCCAGCGCCAGTTGCGTCAGGTCGTTGGACCCGATCGAGAAGCCGTCGAACAGGTCGGCGAACTCCTCCGCCAGGATGGCGTTGTTGGGGATCTCGGCCATGACATAGACCGCGAGTTCGCGCTCGCCGCGACGCAGGCCGTTCCGGCGCAGCTCGGCGAGCACCCGCCGCCCCTCCGTGACGGTGCGGCAGAACGGGATCATCACCTGGACGTTGGTCAGCCCCATCTCCTCGCGCACGCGGCGAATCGCCGTGCACTCGAGGGCGAAGGCTTCGCGATAGCGCTCGTCGTAGTAGCGGGACGCGCCCCGGAAGCCGATCATCGGGTTCGACTCGACCGGCTCGAACGACGTCCCGCCCAGCAGGCCCGCGTACTCATTCGTCTTGAAATCGGAGAACCGCACGAGGATCGGGCGCGGGTAGAACCCGGCGGCGATCTGCGCGATGCCGGAGGCCAGCCGCTCCACGAAGAACTCGGGCCCCGACGGCGCTCCCGCGATGCGCCGCCGGATCTCGGCCGCGGCGGCGGGATCGGCGATCCGCTCGGGGTGCAGCAGCGCCATCGGATGGATGCCGATCCAGCTCGAGATCACGAACTCGATTCGCACCAGTCCGACGCCGGCGCTCGGCAGTTGGGCCAGCTGGAAGGCCCGGTCGGGGTTCGCGAGATTGAGCATGAGAGGCACGCGGGAGACCGGCAGCGTCGCGGGGTCGATCTCGGTGCGCTCGAATCCCACCACCCCGTCGTACACCTTCCCGTCGTCCCCTTCGGCGCAAGAGACGGTGACCTGGCGTCCGTCGGCCAGCTTGCCGGTGGCGTCGGACGTTCCCACCACGCAGGGGATACCGAGCTCGCGGGAGACGATGGCCGCATGGCAGGTGCGACCTCCTTCGTCCGTGACGACCGCCGCCGCCCGCTTGAGCACCGTCATCCAGTCCGGGTCCGTCATTGGCGCGACGAGCACCTCGCCGTCCTGGAACCCGCCGAGCTCGCCGGGATCCAGGACTACCCGCACCGGCCCCGACGCCACGCCGCCGCCGACGCTCCGCCCGGTGACCAGCACGTCGGCCTCGTCCCGCCGCCGCCAGAGCGCGAGCGTCGGGTGGGCCCGCTGCGAATGGATCGTCTCGGGCCGGGCCTGCACGATGAACAGCTCGCCGCTCCGGCCGTCGCGGGCCCACTCGATGTCCATCGGGGTCCATTGCCCGGCACGGCGGGAGTAGTGGTCCTCGATGGCCAGCGCCCAGAGCGCGAGCTCCAGCACCTCGTCGTCAGAGAGCACCGCCCGCTTCCGGTCCTCTGCCGGCACGCGCACCTCGCGCACGGCCTTGCCGCCGCCGTCGGCGTACACCAGCTTGACCGATTTCTCGGCGATCTCGCGCCGGATGAGCGGCCGGTGGCCGTCGCGGAGGGTGGGCTTGTGGATCAGGAACTCGTCCGGCCGCACGCGACCCTGCACCACGGTTTCGCCCAGCCCCCACGCGCCGGTGACCAGTATGACGTCGCGGAACCCGCTCTCGGTGTCGAGTGTGAAGATCACGCCGGCCGACCCGAGATCGCTCCGCACCATTTTCTGGATGCCGACCGAGAGCGCCACGTCCCGATGGTCGAAGCCGTACTCGTGGCGGTAGACGATGGCCCGGTCGGTGAAGAGCGACGCAAAGCAGCTCCGGACGGCCCGATCGAGGGCCTCGCCGCCCCGGACGTTGAGATAGGTCTCCTGCTGTCCCGCGAAGGAGGCGCTGGGCAGGTCTTCCGCGGTGGCGCTGGACCGCACGGCCACGTCGGTCGCCTCCTCGTCGTAGCATGCCGAGAGCGTCTGGTAGGCGGCATCGAGCTCACGGGCCACGATTGCGGGCAGCGACGCGGCGGCGATCCGCTCCCGTATGCCGCGTGCCACGGTGGCAAGGGCGGAGACGTCGTGAAGATCGAGCCGGTCGAGCTCCTCGTAGATG
>JBDSAK010000415.1:0-3432 GCA_039922195.1 Mycobacteriales bacterium | reverse complement strand
CGTGCTTCGTCATCGGCACCGACCTGATGGTCCGCAGCGCCTCGGCGGCCGTGCTCGCCATCCTTCAGCCAGCACGGGAGCCGATTGGTCTGCCGATCGTTCCGGGCTTGTTCGACCTGGTCGACGTCGGGCTCCTCCTCGGCGAACACTGGCAGCTGCCGCCCGTCTTCGCCGTCCGCGAAGGGCAGCACGCGCGGGCGCTGGCCCGCTGCCGGCGCTCGGACGGACTGGTCGTCAGCGTCGATGTCGTCGGCGTGCCGTTGCGCGATCGGCGGCGCATCGTCGGCGCGGTCGGATTCGTCAGCCAGATTTACCCGGCAACCAGCGGGGAGCAGTGACGCCGAGCGCGGACGTACTCAGCGGCGGCGCGGACGAGCTGACCGCGACGGTCGACGTCCTCGACCTGCAGACGGCGGTCGACGTCGACCGCAGCTACGCGGTTGCGGTCGACATCGAAAAGCGCGCCGCCGAACTCGGCGATGTGGTGCTGCTGATGCGGGCGCGCCTGGTCCAGGGCGACGTCCTCGACCGCAAGGGCGACGTCGCCGGCGGCGCGAAAATGGTCTGGGAGGTCAACCGGTGGGCTGCCGAGGTCGGCCACCGGCCGGTCCTGGCGCGCAGCCATCTGCTGCTGTCGTCCGCGTACCACCATCTGAGCGAGCCGGCGGCCTGCCTCGAGCACGCCGTCCGCGCGTTGGAGCTGCTCGAGGACAGCACACCGCCCCCAGTGCGCGCGCTGCACCTGATCAAGCTCGGCGACGCGCTCGGCTGGCTCGGCTCGTTCGATGCGGCGCGCGAGCGGTATCTGAGCGCGGAGGAGATCGTCGTCGCGGTCGGTGACCCTTCCCGGCACGTGCAGCTGCTGAACAACCTCGCCTACACCGAGTGCGATGCTGGCCAACCCGAACGCGCCTGGGCGGTCATTGAGCGGATGCTCGCCGTCGCTGCGGAAAGCGGGCTGCGCCCCAATGCGATCGTCATGGACACCGTTGCGCGCGCGCAGATCGCGCTCGGCCGGTACGACGATGCGGTTCAGACGATCGGCAGTGCGCTCGCGGACTACGAGAGCAGCGCTTATGAGGAGGCCGACGGGCTCCCCGAACTGCTCCTGACACTCGCCGAAACGCAGCGGCTCGTTGGCGACCTCGCCGCTGGGCAGGCCGCTCTCGACCGCTGCCTACGGGTCTGCGCCGAGCGCGGTTTGACCGAGATCGGCGTTCGGGTCATGAAAGAACAAGCCGCGCTGCACGCGGCGTGCGGCCAGTTCGAGCGCGCGTACTGGCTGCACGTCGAGTTCCACGCGGCTGCCGAAGAAATCAACTCCGGCCAACGAGAGGCGCTGGCCCGCACCCGGCAGGCGATGCTGGAAATTGCCGAGGCGCGGCAGGCCGCTCACCTCTTCCGCGAGCAGGCCCGCACGGACTCGCTCACCGGACTGCACAACCGGCGGTACGTCGACGAGCAGCTCCCGCTGCTGCTGCGGCAAGCCGCGCTGACCGGGGCGCCGCTCTCGGTTGGCCTCATCGATCTCGACCGCTTCAAACGCGTCAACGACACGCTCTCGCACGACACAGGTGACCAAGTGCTCGTCGCCGTCGCATCGCTGCTCGCCGCCGCGGTCGCCTCGTCGACGCGACCGGATTCGCTCGGCGCCGAGCCCACGGCCGGGTTCGTCGCGCGGATCGGCGGCGAGGAATTCCTCCTCGTGCTCCCTGGCACCGACCTCTCGGAATGCGCGCGGCGCTGCGAACAGATCCGGGTCGCGGTCCGCTCGCATGCCTGGCACCCCATCACCGGCGACCTTCGGCAAACCCTGAGCATCGGTGTCGCCACCGCCGACGCCGACGGCGACCAATCCGCGTTGCTCCGCAACGCGGACGAAAAGCTGTATGCCGCCAAAAGTGCCGGGCGCGACCGGGTTGTGGCCTGAGCCCGTAGCGAGGCGGCGCGGGCTGGCACGCCAGATGAAAAGACGTACGGCTGCGGACGAGAACTGCGGGTGCTGCGCCCGGTTGCCGCAGCGCTGATTGACACACCGAACATGGCCTCGGCGGTGACCGACACGGCAGGGAGATGGTCGCGGATTTGGAGGCGCCGACGTTCGCTACCGCGGCCGCGGACCTGAACGCGACGCCGAGGTGTTCCTGCGCGTACCCGCTCGGTAGCAGCACCTAGGAAGGGTTCGCGGCTGAGATGCGGGGCGACGTTCCCGTCCGCGGCCCATCTCGCACACCGGCGCCCTGGCGCTCGCCGCGCTTCTTGTGCTGGTTCTCGGGACGGGGCGGGCTGGTCTCGCAGACGAGCCCGGGCGCGTGACCGCCGTCCTAAAGCTTGCGCTCGGCGGGCGGAGGCAGCGGGCCACTCATGTCGAACCCGTGGCACTCGGCCACCTTCGACACGAACCACTGGTCGAACGAGTCGTCGGAGGAGGCGACGTCGCCCATGAAGTCGTCAGCTCCGGGTCCGTCGTGGACGGCGATAACCAGGTGACCGCCGTCCGGTGTGCCCTGTAACCACGCCCGGTGCTCGGTCAGTCTGTGCCGGGCGTTGAATGCCTCGAACTCGTCCTTCCGCGCACCGTTGAGCTCGGCCATCCACGCTTGCCAGGCGTCCAACTTGTCCGGAAGCAGTGGGATTGCCATAGCGCCCATGGCCTTCTCCTGACGCGAGGTACGACAGCTCGACTGAACCGTCGCGACCACTCTTTCGCGCGGCGTGGTCGCCGGCAAGCCCCTTCGACGACGCCAGCGCCGTGGCTCAGCGGCGACCAGGGTGAGGAGGCCGCGGGTCACCGACGTGCCCGCGACGTGCCCGTCGCGACAGCGGCCGGCGAGGCGGGTCTGGTGCGGGCGGGTATAGCCGGACAGCACGCGCGGGAACGAGTTCAGGCGGACGTTCTGCTCGCCCTTTAAAGATGCCGTGCCGGTCCGATCCCGGTCATCCGCTCCAAGCCCGTCCGCAGATAAGGCGTGCACCTGCCTAGATAACACGGGCCACCACTCAACACAGGGAGCTGCGTCTCGTCGTCAAGAATCCTGGTCCCGCCAGAGGGGAGGCCGGCTACTGCGTCGAATGCGCGCTCGCAATGCTCGCCGCGGCGCGTGACATGCTGACCGGACAGCCGCGTCGCTATGGCCGGGTCCGGTGCGACTGCTTCATGCGAGGCTTCGTCGGTCAGCACCACAGTGATACCGCGCCGTACGGCGCAGCACCAGCACCAGCTGGGCGACGTCGACGACCTCGACGCCCTCGCGGGCAGCGGTGATGGCGCTCTTCGCGGACAACCTCTTTCCACGCTGGCCATTCCGGTTCGATCCCGGTCACCCGCTCCATTTCCGAGTCGCGACCGCGAGGCGGAGCGCCGCGGACGCCCGTAGCGCGGCGGTTGCTTCTCAACGTGCGCGGGGGGCCGGCACCCGGACTCGTCGCGCC
>JBDSAK010000414.1:0-5021 GCA_039922195.1 Mycobacteriales bacterium | reverse complement strand
TCCAGTTCCAGAAGGTCCTGGCGCGGTTCCTGTAAGTGATCAGCGACATCAGGTGGATAAACAGCCAGGCCAGCCAGGCCCTTCAACGCGATGAACGCCGCGGCGACGCGAGCCGACTCCGCGCCGTGGTAACCGTCGACCGTGATGTCCCAGCCGCGCTTGGCCATCTGCTCCTGCCACAGCCGGACGTCCTCACGCGGCGTACCGGTCGTGTCGATGGCAAACGGCTGCACCGGCGGCGGCGGGGGCGTGAGGGCTGTACCGACCGGCAGCACTTCGACCGCCGGCTGAGCCGGCGCGCTGTCGACAGTTTCGCCCACTGACGTGTCGTCGCCGCTGACGACCGGCGTGCTCTTCTGCGCTGCTGTGCTCGAGCTGCCTCGGCGCAGCCCCAGCTGCCGCGAACAGCTCGGCCACGGCTGCCAGCCGCGCTGTGATTGCAGTTCACGCGCTGCCTTGTCCTGTGTCGCAGGCGCGGCGTCGCTGGGCAGCCCGCTGTAGCCCAGACCGCGCCACGTCTGGAGGTCGAACTGGTAGGCACCATAGAAACCGTTGCCGGTGTTGATGGAGTAGTTGCCGCTCGACTCGCACTGCCGGAGGCGGGCGAAGTCGTCACTGGTTGCGGCGGACGCGGTTGACGCGCCGCTGATCAGGAACGCGGTCGACATCGTCGAGATCGCCAGGGCGGGCTTCGCCTTCGACGGACGGCGATGCTTGGGCCGATAGGAACGTGCGGACATGCAGTAGCCCTTCCTCACGCCGGCGAGGTCAGCTGTCGGGTTCGGGCGCAGAAGTGTCCCGGCCGCGGTCCGCGGCTTCACCCCAAGTCGCGCGCAGGGCGCGACGGCGAGAAATGGTTTCCCCGCTCCTGCCAGTACGTCGTGTACCGCGAACCCGGGGCAGGACTAGGCGTACCGGGCGCAGTGCTCCCGGGCTCAATCCTGGGGGCGCGTCCTACAGTACGCACCGGAATGCCCGAAATACGAAAACTTGAGGCAATTGTGGATATGAAGGGAGACACTTGTCACCCGGCCGCAGGCGGGGATCACCGTCGCGATCGAGCGTGTCGTCCTAGTTCTCGACGTTGCCCGTCTCGTCAACGATCGTGGCGTCGAGCTCTCGGAGCTTGCCCTCGTACTGCTTGCCGTGATGCGCGCAGAACAGCAGCTCGCCGCCGGCGGGGAGCTGGACGCGGATGAAGGCCTGCGCGCCGCAGCGGTCACAACGGTCGGATCGGGTCAGGTGAGTATCCGGCGTGTGCAGTGTCGCTGCTGGGTTGGTCATGATGTGCTCGTCAGCTCCTGTGTTGGGCGGTGCTACTGAGTGCAACTACCGAACCGGTGCCCTCGTTCCCTGTCCTCATACAGCCAACCACGGCGGACGCTGGATCGCGCGTCATATCAGTGCCTCGGCACATAACGATCGCGACAGTTGGGCTGAACGGCCGATGACCGGGCGGCGTACGCCCGATGTTGGCGCCCGGCTCACGTTTCGGCGCGATCTGCGAGATGATGTGAGCTCGTCTGCGTGGGGAGCACCGACTCCCGGCGCCGCGAACGCACGCCACGGGGAACAACCGCCCTCTCCCAGGGCGTTGGTACTTCGCCCCAACACCGTCCGCGCGTTCGCCGGGCGAACGCCGGTGACCGCCGCTCGACCAGTGAACCTGAAGGTGGAATGACAGCAACTGCGATGCCCCAGGAAGCTCATCTCGACGAGGTCAAAGAACTCGTCGCGAAGGGCAAGGAGGCCGGCTTCCTCACGGCTGAAGAGGTCGGCGTGGCCATGGTCGCCGCCGAGATCCCGCCGGAGTCGATGGACGCCGTACTCGGTATCCTCAACAACGCCGGCATCGAGATCCTCGAGCCCGAGGACGTCGACGACGACGAAGCAGTACGCCGCGAGGACCGCGAGGCCGAGCTCGCGCTGAAGGCGTCGCCCACGAGCGACCCGGTCCGGATGTACCTCAAGGACATCGGCAAGGTCCCGCTGCTCACCGCGGAAGAAGAAGTCGACCTCGCCAAACGCGTCGAGGCCGGCGTCTTCGCCTCCGAGAAGCTCGCGATGACGCCCAAGCTCAGCGCTGCCATGCGCCGCGATCTGCAGGCAATCGAACGCGACGGGCAGCTGGCGAAGAAGAAGCTCGTCGAGGCCAACCTTCGCCTGGTCGTCTCCATCGCCAAGCGGTACGTCGGACGCGGCATGCTCTTCCTCGACCTGATCCAGGAGGGCAACCTCGGTCTGATCCGGGCAGTCGAGAAGTTCGACTACACCAAGGGCTACAAGTTCTCGACCTACGCGACGTGGTGGATCCGCCAGGCGATCAGCCGCGCGCTCGCCGACCAGGCGCGCACGATCCGTATTCCGGTGCACATGGTCGAAATGATCAACAAGTGCGTCCGGATCCAGCGCCAGCTGCTCTCCGAACTCGGCCGCGAGCCAACTCCTGAAGAGATCGCCAAGGAGATGGAGCTCACCCCCGAGAAGGTGCGCGAGATCCAGAAGTACGGCCAGGAACCGATCAGCCTCGAGACCACGATCGGCGACGAGGGCGACTCGCAGCTCGGTGACTTCATCGAGGACAGCGACGCGGTGGTCCCCGCCGACGCGGCGGCGTTCATCCTCCTGCAGGAACAACTCGACGCGGTGCTCTACACGTTGAGTGAGCGGGAGAAGAAGGTCATCCAGCTCCGCTTCGGTCTCACCGACGGACGCTCGCGCACCCTCGAAGAGGTCGGGCACGAGTTCGGGGTGACTCGCGAGCGGATCCGGCAGATCGAGTCGAAGACGCTGTCGAAGCTGCGCCACCCGTCGCGCTCGCAGAAACTGCGGGACTACCTCGACTAAAAGCGTTCGTCGCACGGCGGCCGGGTGAGACATCCTGAGGTCGTGCCCGATGATGCCCCGATGGATCCGATGATCCGTCGGGGCATCGTGCGTGACGCCCTCGCTGTCGCCGTTGCCACTGCCGCGTACGGGCTTTCGTTCGGTGCGCTCGCGGTCGCTGCGGACTTCAGCGTCGCGCAAGCGGCAGTGCTGTCGGCGTTGGCCTTCACCGGTGCTTCACAGCTGGTCTTCGTCGCGATCCTCGGAGATGGCGGTACGGCGCTCGCTGCGGTCTCGGTCGCGCTGCTGCTCGGCGCCCGCAACGGCCTGTACGCCGTGCGTCTGACGCCGCTGATGCAATGGCGAGGCTGGCGCCGGGTGCTCGGCGCACACCTGACCATCGACGAGACGACCGCGATGGCGACGGCGCGCGACGACCCGGCACAGACCCGGCTCGCGTTCTGGGCGACCGGGATCCTGTTGTGGACGCTGTGGAATCTCTCGACCGTGATCGGCGCGCTGGCCGGCAACGCGGTCGGGTCTCCGGAGACGTGGGGTCTCGACGTCGCCTTTCCGGCGGCTTTCGTCGCGTTGCTCGCCCCGCAGCTGCGGACGCGCCGCGCCATCGTCACCGCCGTCACCGCTGTCCTCGTCGCGCTCGTCCTCGTGCCGTTCGCAGCACTGGGCGTGGCGCTTCTCGCTCCCGCATTGGTCGTCGTACCGATCGCCTGGTGGTGGCGGCCCGAATGGGAGCATCGAAAATGAGCTGGCTGCCGATCGCCGCCGTAGTCATCGGCTGCTTCGCTCTCAAGCTCGCCGGCACATCGCTGCCGCCGCGAATCCTCGACGAGCCGCGCGTCGCTGCCATGGCGGCGCTGGTACCGATCGCCCTCTTCGGTGCCGTCATCGCGATCCAGACGATTGGCGGAGATCGCGCGTACGCCGTCGATGCGCGGCTCGCGGGGCTCGCGGTCGCTGTACTGGCAGTGCTCCTGAAAGCGCCGTTCGTGCTCGTCGTCGTTGCCGCCGCGGCCACGACTGCGCTGATCCGCGCCGTGAGCTGACGCGCGCCCGGAATGGCAACAGGCGCCGCACCTGGTGGGTGCGGTGCCCTCGGCCGGATCGAGAGCGGTGCGGTCTAGCCGAAGCTGCTGGCGATCGCGCTCTCGGCCTGCGCGTACCTGGTGCCGGCCTGGTTGGTCACTGTGCTGATCCCCTGCAAGGCGGTGTGCAACGACTTCGCGCTGCGCTGCCACTCGTCCCACAAGGCCTGGAACCTGGTTTGCGCGACGCCCGCCCAGTCGGAGCCGAGTGGAGCGACGATACTGGTGAGCTCGTTGAGGATGGTCTGGACCTGGTCGGCACCGCCATTGACCCGCATCGAGATGCTCGCCAGTTGTTCCGGGGTGACCTTTATTCCGCCTGCTGACATGGCTCCTCCAATAGATCGGGTCCCGATCCGGTCGAGATCCGCTGACGGGCCCGGACGCTAGGGCAGGGCGGCGCGGCGCCGCCTGAGTAATCCACAGGTCGCTGACTTAGGCTGCGCGAATGGACAACACACCGTTGCGGCTCGGCCGCAGTTTCTCCCCGGTCGGACTCGGCGCCTGGCAGCTCGGCGCGGATTGGGGCGACGTCGACGACTCCGTCGCGCGTGACACGGTCAACGCCGCGCTCGACGCGGGAGTCGACTTCATCGACACCGCGGATGTCTACGGCGACGGCCGCAGCGAGCGGTTGATCGGCGAAGTCCTCGCGCAGCGCGATGACGCCGACGGCGTCTTCGTCGCAACGAAGATGGGCCGCCGCGCGCCACTCGAGCCAGAGCACTACACCCTCGACAACTTCCGCCGGTGGACCGACCGCTCACGCACCAATCTCGGCGTCGACCGACTCGACCTCGTCCAGCTGCACACGCCGCCTACCGCAGTGTTCGGCGACGACCGCACGTGGGACGCACTCGACACGCTGGTGGCCGAGCAGCGCATCGCGGCGTACGGCGTCAGTGTCGAGACTGTCGAGGAGGGTCTGACGGCCATCACCCGTCCGGGTACGGCGTCCGTGCAGGTGATCGTGAACATGTTCCGGCAGAAGCCGATCGAGCACCTGCTGCCGGCCGCCGCGGCCGCCGGCGTGGCGATCATTGCGCGCATCCCACTGGCCAGCGGACTGCTCTCGGGCAAGTACGACGCCGA
>JBDSAK010000413.1:0-3059 GCA_039922195.1 Mycobacteriales bacterium | reverse complement strand
AGACCAGACCCCAGATCACAGTCTCGCCCGCACGGACGTGCTGATTGGCGACCAGCAGACCGAACCCGGCGCCGATGAGGACCGCGAACACCATGTGCAAGGTGAAACCGGCCCATGGCGAATCAGTCCGCAGGATCGACGCGACCGTCGGCAGGCTGCCTACCGCGGCCATCGCGGCCCCGAACACGAGCCCGCCCGCGATCCCGGCCACGGCCCCCGCCGTAACGCAGCTTCCAATGGTGCTGCGTCCGATGGCGCTGCGTCCGATGGCGCTGCGGCGCAACGCTGCCGCGGCCACCGTCATCGGTCCCCGGTGTTGGCGCTGGGCGCAGGCGCGGTGGCCGCAACGGCACGGGACTTGGAGGTGACCACGACGTCGCGGGGAAACATCAAATCCAGCAGCCAGTCCAGCAGTACCCGCACCCGTTTCTCGGCGCCGGGGAGCTTGGCTAAGTAGATCCCGCGCCACAGTAACCAGGCGCCCAGCCCGGAGAAGCGGTGCCCGCGGATCTCGGCGGCAGCGGTGCGATGTCCGAGCGCAACCAGCACGCCGATCGCCTGAAACCGGAAGTCCACAGGCGGCCGCCCGGCGATCATCGCGGCGATGTTGTCGGCCACGGCCCTGCCCTGACGCAGCGCGTGCTGGGCGGTCGGCGGGAATGGCTCGCCGGCTTGGTCGAGGTCGGGTATCCGCGCGCAATCCCCGACGGCCCACACCTGATCCAGCCCGCAGACGCGCAACGTCGCGTCGGTGACCAGTGCGCCGTTGCGGGCGTGCTCCCCGGGGAGGCGCGCCACGAACGGGCTGGGCCGAGTGCCCGCGGTCCACACGAACGTAGCAGTGGAGATCCGCGCTCCGTCACTGAGCACGACGGCGTCGCTCGACGCCTCGGAAACGCGGATGCCGAGCCGGAACCCGATCCCGCGGGCCCGCAGCCGCTCCAGGGCATAGGCGCCGAGCTGCGGGGACAGTTCGGGCAGGATCCGGTCCCGGGAGTGCACCAGCACGAACCGAGGCTCGTCGGCGGTGATCCCCGGATAGAGGTGCAGCACGCCGTGCACTAGGTCGAATAGTTCGGCCACCGTCTCGGCGCCCGCGAACCCGCCGCCCGCGACCACGAAGGTCAACAACCGTTCCCGCTCCTGCGGCTCGGTGACCTGCTCGCAGCATTCCAGCATCGCGATCACGTGATCGCGCAACCGGGTCGCGTCAGCGATGTCCTTCATGGTGAACGAGTTCTCCTCGACCCCAGGCAGGTCGAGGAACGAGGGCACCGAGCCGACGGCGATCACGAGATGGTCATAAGGCACCCGCTCTCCGCTCATCAGCACGGCGCGGCCCGTCGTGTCGATGTCGTGGACGGCACCGTGTCTGAACCGGGTGTGCGCCACGGCCGAACGCACCGGCGCGCAGATGTGCGCGGGCTCCAACGCGCTGGACGCCACCTCGGCCAGCATCGGGGTGAACAACAGGAAGTTGGAGTCGCTGATCACCGTCACGTCGACAGTGACACCCCGCAGGACGAGCCGTTCGAACCGTTTGGCCGCGCCCACCCCAGCGAACCCCCCGCCGATGATGACCACCCGGGTCAGGGTTACAGTCGGCGCCGTGTCGGAACCGGCCAGTGGCCGCCGTACCGACCGCAGCCCGTGCAGAGCGGCTCCGGTCAGCGCCCCGTGAAGTACCGCGCCGACCAATGTCCGGTAGGCGCTCGCCGCCGCGACCACTGTCCAGGTGGGTGTTGTTCCGTCCAGCAGAGGGTTGAGGGTGAGGGCGATGACTAACCAGCCGAGCATGCCGACCAGCGCTCCGCCGGACACCGCCGCAGCGAGCTCGCGGGGCCGGTGATCGGTGATCACGCCGATCGCCCCTCCGACGGCTGTCGCCGACCCGAGGAACATCGCCCAGGACGGCACCGCACTGCCGTTGCCGGCGAACATGCCCTGGAACTGCATGAGGGTGCCGACGAGCGAACCTGCTATCAGGCCGGTGACCGCACCCCACAAGGCATTCCGTGTCGCCACCTCGACGATGCGCTTGGGGCCGGACACCTCACGACAGTCTCACGGTTCGCCGTCAGAAGACCTTACAGATCGGACAATCCCGTCGGCAGCCCCACCGACGGACCGGGCTAGATCTCCTCGAACAGCGCGGGCGCCACCGGCCCCGGCGGGCGCAACCCCAGGTGCGCCCAGGCCGCGGGTGTCGCCACGCGGCCGCGCGGCGTGCGGGCCAGGAATCCGGCTCGAACCAGGAACGGCTCGGCGACGGTCTCCACGGTCTCGGGCTCCTCGCCGACGGCCACAGCGATCGTGCCGACGCCGACCGGACCGCCACCAAAGCGGCGTACGACGGCATCGAGCACTGCGCGGTCCAGCCGGTCGAGCCCGATGAGGTCGACCTCGTAGACCGCGAGCGCCGCCATCGCCACATCGCGGGTGATGACACCGTCCGCGCGTACCTCTGCGTAGTCACGGACCCGGCGCAGCAGCCGGTTGGCGATGCGCGGTGTGCCGCGAGAGCGGCCGGCGATCTCGGTGCGACCCTCGTCATCGAGGCGGATTCCGAGTAGCTCAGCCGAGCGGGCGAGGACGCGTTCGAGTTCTTCGGCCGAGTAGAACTCCAGGTGCCCCACGAAGCCGAACCGGTCGCGCATGGGGCCGGTGAGCAGGCCCGATCTGGTCGTTGCCCCGACGAGGGTGAACGGCGCGACGTCGAGCGGAATCGCAGTAGCACCAGGGCCTTTGCCGAGTACGACGTCGACGCGGAAGTCCTCCATCGCCGAGTAGAGCAGCTCCTCCGCGGGCTTGGCGATGCGGTGGATCTCGTCGATGAACAGCACCTCTCCCCCGGACAGGGCGGTCAGCATCGCGACGATGTCGCCGGATCGCTCGATCGCCGGGCCACTGGTGATGCGGATCTGCGTGCCGAGTTCGACCGCGATGATCATGGCCAAGGTGGTTTTGCCGAGTCCCGGCGGCCCGGAGAGCAGGACGTGTTCGGGGGGCGTGCCGCGCCGCGTCGCGCCTTGCAGCAGCAGCGAAATCTGCTCCCGCAC
>JBDSAK010000412.1:0-8100 GCA_039922195.1 Mycobacteriales bacterium | reverse complement strand
CCGATGTGCCGCGGCGACGGCGTGCCTAGCGTCGGGCGAGCCAGCGGTCTTCGATGGCGATCAGCTCGAGGAGGGCAGTGCACATGCTCAGGTCACGCGCATTGACGGTCATCTCCACTCTGACGGCGACGCTGCTCGTTACCCTCACCGGTTGCACGTCTAGCAAGGCGAACGACGCCCCAGTCGGCGCATCTGCAACCAGCACTCCGACTCTTGCGGCGAGTTCTGCCCCTTCGCCGACGCCCGTCGTCGTGCCGTCGCCTCCCGGCTCAGGCTCCGCGATCGCCGGAACCTTTGACGTTGGTGCCGGCAGGAAGCTCTACCTGGAATGTTCGGGCGGCGAGGGTCCGACCATCGTCATGGTGCTCGCGGGCAGCGATGACGTTCCGCCGGCGCGCGACCAGCTCGCCGACCAGCCCATGAAGTCGATCGGCCAAGTGTGCGCGTATGACCGGGCGAATCTAGGAAGCAGCGACCCCATTCCAGGGCCCCGGACGATCACAGACCTCGCCAATGACTTGGTTACTCTCGTGCACGTCGCCAAAGTGCCAGGGCCATACGTTTTTGTGGGCGGGTCGTTCGGCGGGAACCTCGTCGGCGTTCTGGCGGCGGATCACCCCGAAGACGTCGCCGGCATCGTATTCGTCGACTCGGACCCTGCAACCGCAGACCTGAAACTCGATCCGCTACGCAAGAACCTGCCAGCCAAGACGTACAAGGAATGCTGTG
Source organism: Mycobacteriales bacterium (assembly GCA_039922195.1). Classification (GTDB taxonomy): domain Bacteria; phylum Actinomycetota; class Actinomycetes; order BP-191; family BP-191; genus JBDTYE01. The sequence goes on along the minus strand of JBDSAK010000412.1, from coordinate 7,371 downwards.
CGCCCGGGAACTTGCCGGCCTTTGACGCCGCGGACAACGTTGAGCACATCGACTGGAAGGGCGGCTTCGCGGCCGAACTTGCCAGCGTCCATCATCTGCCGAAGGTCCCGACGATCGTGCTCACAGCGGCGCACCCCGACTGCGCGCCGGATTGGCCGTGCGCGGCAATCGCAAAGGACGAGGCGCGTAACCAGGCCGAGTGGATCAAGGGAAACCCGCGTGGGTCACAGAAGCTCATCGACTCAGGGCACGTGATGCCACGCGACGCGCCTCAGGCGATCCTCGACGCGACCAAGACCGTGGTGATGGAAGTCCGGGCGCAGTAGCCATGTCGTTCGCATCGCCGCTCTTCCTCTGGTACTTCATGCCGGCAACACTCGCGGCCTACTGGGCGCTGCCCGCGCGCAGGCGCAACTACCTGCTCGCAGTAGTGAGCCTGCTGTTCTATGCGAGTGGCGGCGGCGCGTTCGTCGTGATGCTGATGGCTTGCATCGTGGTGAACTTCGCGGCCGGCCTCGCCATCGATGCTCCCGCGGCGCCGGCCCGGCGGCGCCAGGCGATCCTCGTCGCGGCGATCGCGTTCGACGTCGGCGTCCTCGGCATTTGGAAGTACGCCGGATTCGCCAGCCGTCAGTTCAGCGTCTTGACGCAGGCAGTTGGAGGATCCGGTACGCCGATCGTCAAGCTGGCCCTACCGATCGGCATCTCGTTCTTCACCTTCCACCACCTGTCGTACGTCGTCGACGTCTATCGCGGGAGCCGGCGCGCGCAGCGCAGCCCGGTGCAGTTCGTCACCTACATCGCGATGTTCCCGCAGCTCGTGGCCGGCCCGATTGTGCGCTACCACGAGATCGCCGACCAGCTAGCGGAGGTGCGGGACGACCGGCTGGCGGACTTCGCCGCGGGGTTCCCGCGGTTCGCCCTGGGCCTCGCCAAGAAAGTTGTCGTCGCCGACACCATTGCGCCGGTCGCCGACGCGGCGTTCCGCAGCGGATCCGGCGGGCTGACGACGGCGACCGCGTGGGTCGGCGTGCTGACCTACACGCTGCAGATCTACTTCGACTTCTCGGGCTACTCGGACATGGCGATCGGCCTCGGGCGGATGTTCGGCTTCACGTTCCCCGAGAACTTCCGCTGGCCCTACGTCGCGACCAGCGTGACCGCGTTCTGGCGCCGCTGGCACATCTCGCTGTCCACCTGGTTCCGCGACTACCTCTACATCCCGCTCGGCGGCAACCGCGGACGGGCCGCGACGACGTACCGCAACCTGCTGGTCGTCTTCGTGCTGACCGGCTTCTGGCACGGGGCTAATTGGACCTTCCTGATCTGGGGCCTCTACCACGGTGCATTGCTCGTGGCAGAGCGACTGACCGGTGCAGCCGGCTGGGCGGACGACAAGTACGCCGTACCGCGACGCGCCGTCACGCTGCTGCTCGTCATGGTCGGCTGGGTCTTCTTCCGCTCGCCAGATCTGCCGGGGGCAACGAACTTCCTCGGCGCGATGTTCTCAGACGCGGGCACCGGGGTGTCTCCTGCAGTCGATTCCGCACTCACTAACCGGGTCGCTTTCGTGATCTGCGCTGCGTCGGCTGTCGTGCTGCTGCCGCGCGGCTTCGTGCTCGGCCCTCTGGTGGAGTTCAGCCCATCGCGGCGCGCTTCGGTTTCCCGGCTTGCGATCGCGTCCGGTGTGGCTGCGTATGCCGGCGTGCTCGTCGCGGCCGGCACGTTCAGCCCCTTCCTCTACGCGCAGTTCTGATGCGCCGCCCACGTGACCAGTGGCTCACACTGCCACTCGCGCTCGCCTTCTTCTTCGGTCCCGCCCTCTCACTGGCCTTCGGCGTCCGGCCGCGCGCAATAGAAAACCGCAGGCTCGCAGACGCGCCGCGGCTCTCACAGGGATGGGACGTCTTTCCGGCAATCGACGTGTGGGCCACCGACCACCTGCCGCTGCGCGATCGCGCTGTCCGCACCAACACGTGGGCCTCGCGCAAGTTCCTTCGGGAGCTGCCGTCGTACGGTGGGGCGCCGAAGGCGAAGGGCGTCGCCGGACTACCGGCCGATACCCCACCGCTCCAGCCGCCGCCCCGGCCAGACGGCGGATTGCGTCCTTTCGCAGGACCCGCCGTCGACGGCCCGGTGACGATCCCGACCGTCGTACGAGGTCGCGACGACATGCTGTTCTTCGGCGTCGACTTCCGCGTCGCGTGCTCCCCGAATGCGTGGCAGCCGGCCGACGTTCACGCACGTCTCGGCCGGCTCGACCGCGTCGTCGCCAAGTCCGGCCGCCGACTCGTCGTCGTCATCCCGCCGAACAAGAGCACGATCGAGACCGAGTCGCTGCCAGCGGACTTCCCCGGCCGGGAATGCTCGGCGGAGCGCCGCGACGCGTTCTGGCAGCAAACCGCGCGCTTCGACCGACGGTGGTACGTCGACATGCGCGCTCCGCTCGAAGCTGCGCGGTCGCGCGGTGAGCTGTACCGCCGAAGTGACACGCATTGGTCGCCGATGAGTGCCGCCATTTACGCCGAACAGCTCGCGCGGAATCTCGACCCGCGGTTGTGGGATAGAACAACGGTCCGCGAGACGGGATCTCGCCCGGTCGACGGCGATCTCGCGGCGCTGCTAGGTACGCCGCGCAAGGACATCGTCCGCGATTTCGTCGTCGTACGTGACGGCGTGACGCCCGCCGCGGGCTCCACAGGGCGTGCTGTCCGCAACACGACGTCGTCCGCGCCGCTGTTCGAGCCGCACACGCTGTTCATCGGCGACTCGGTCACCGACGTGTCGTGGTCCGCGCTCGCGCCGATCTTCCGCTCGGCCGACCGGTTGAAGGCCGCCTTCAACCTCCGCAACCAGGCCTTGCTCGACGCGCTCGAGGAAGCCGACGTCATCGTCCTTGAAATCGTGGAGCGCGACATCGTCGGCGGCCGAGCCGCGACTCTCAGCGACGCCTCTTTGGAGTGGCTCGAAGCGCACTTGCACTGACTGCCAGCGCAGCGCCGCGACCGGCACATTGCCGGTGGCCGTGGATGTGCACCGTGTGCGCGTGCTCGATGCGTTCGACCGCCTCTTCGACGGCTAGTGCTGCGTAGTACATGCGGCGTCCATCGCGGGCGTCAGCGTGCCCCTGCGCGCCTACTCAACCGGTGATTCCGATGGTGTTCGCCGTTGGACTAGACGTATCCCTCGGGCACTGGTCCCGTGACGCGCATTGCGTGCCGCGCGGCGAGAACGGTCAGGTCCGCCGCACTGAGAGTGGTCCCTTCGGCAGTGGCGGCCGCCAGCGAACCGAAGTAGCCCTCCATGGCCGAGGGCACGTAGATGTTCAGCTTGCGACCAGCGCCGGCACCGACGCGAAAGCCGTGCTCGACTCCCGCGGGTACGTAGACGAACGACCCCGCGAGACAGCGGTGCTCGGCTCCTTCGATGTAGACGATGTACTCCCCTTCCAGGACGTAGAAGGCTTCGGCGGCATCGTCGTGGATATGCATCGGTGGCCCGAACCCTGCTGGCTCATCGGCTTCCAGCAGCGTCAGGCCGCCGGCCGAGTCCTCGGCGTTCGCCTTGATGACCATGCCGAACGGGCCCATGTCGAGCCGGCGGCCCTCTCCTGGGGCCAGGACGTAGGCGCCGTTGGCCATGAGGTTCTCCTTCTCCAGGTGTGCATCGTGGTGTGCACCTGCTCCGGCCGCGTCACCCCCTGATGTCAGGCGCGGACCTTCTCCGCGAGGACCTCCGCCGGCATGATCTCCGGCGCGACCGCGAGAAGCGCCGCGGCGTTCTCCATCAGAGCTGCGGCGATTGGCCCGCTCAGATGCGCCTGGCGCTCGACGTCGCTCGGGAAGGCGTCCACGATCCAGAACGTCGCACTATCGGTGCGCAGGGCGAACCAGACGGAGGTGCCAGGCTCGGCGTTGGCGAGTTCGAGGGCACCCGTCAGGAAGTCCGCGACCGTGTCCTCCTGTCCCGGCTTGGCGACGAGCTTGACGACCAGGGCAACGGTGTTCATGGCGCTCCTTAGTAGGTCAGTGGCCTGAACGTAACCCATGGCTGTCGTCCAGGTGGGGCTCCGCCGGTCACTGCATTTCGGGCCTATTCGCCGTGCTGCCGGTGGGCGCGCTCTACGCGGAGTCGCGCTTGACGAGTTGGGTCGGCAGCAGTCGCGATGATCCGCGCTCGCCGAAGATGCCGGCGATCAGGACCTCGACCATCTCTGCCGCGACCCGCTCGAGCGGCTGTCGAATGGTCGTGAGTGCGGGGACGGTCTGCACCGCAACCTTCGAGTCGTCGAACCCGCCTACGGCGACGTCGTGCGGCACGTGCCGGCCGGCGTCGCGCAGCGCCGCGACCGCGCCCGACGCCACCAAGTCGGAGGCAACGAACACCGCGTCGATGCCGGGGCTCTGCTCGAGCAGCGTGCACATCGCCCGTTGCCCTGCGGCGAAGGAATACTCTTCCGCTTCGACCACCAGCCGGCCGTCGAATCTGTCCCCGAGAACGTCCTGGTAGCCGTTCAGCCGATCAGAACCACCAGCGGTGTCCAGCGGCCCGGTGATGATCGCGATCTGCTTGCGCCCCTGCGCAACCAGATACCGGGTCATCTGGCGGCCACCTTCACGGTCGTCAGCAGCGACGAATGGGATCGTGCCTTCGTGTCCGATCGGCCGGCCGCACGCAACCATCGGCAGTCCGATCTTCTCGAACTCGGAGATGACCGGATCACCGCCGTGGGTGGAGATCAGCATGACGCCATCGATGTGGCCGGCGCGGATGAAGCGCAGCACCCGATCCCGCTCGTCGGCGCTGCCGGCGATCATGAGCAACAACGCGTAGTCCTGCTTCGCGAGTGCCTGAGTTGCCGCGCGAAGCAGCACATTGAAGTTGGGGTCCTCGAAGAGCAGATCCTGTCTTTCCGTCAGGACGAACGCGATCGCATTCGAGCGCTGGGTGACGAGGCCGCGAGCGTTCTGGTTGACGACGTACCCCGTGTCGCGAATCGCCTTCTCGACCGCAGCCTGTGCATGCGCACTGGCGTGCTTCGCGCCGTTGAGCACCCGGGAGACCGTCCCTCGGGAGACCCCGGCCGCGGCAGCGACATCATCGATGGTCGGGCGGTTTCGCATCGCCTTACGTGCTGCGCCGCGCGATTTCGGGTGCGCGAGATGCGGATTCGGGGCAGCCGACTCCTCGTTCATGCTCCCCATTCCACCCGACGTCCGTTTCAGCGATTGTGTCGCATGCGGGCGCTCGGCGGTGTGCACTGGCGATCTACCCTTTGACGCCGCCGCTGAGTAGGTCCATCCGCCAGTAGCGCTGCAGAACAAGGAAGAGAACGACCAGCGGAATGATCGACATCATGGCGCCGGCGATGATGATCGAGTACAGAACTGGCTGGTCGACGCCCTGGCTGAGCAGGGTGTACAAGCCAACGGTTATCGGGTATTTGTCCTGGTCGGACAGCATGATGAACGGCAGCAGGAAGTTGTTCCAGTTCGAGACGAACGCCACCAGGAACACGGTGATCAGCCCGGGGAACATCACCGGAAGCCCGATCGACCGAAACATTCGCCATTCGCTCGCCCCGTCGAGGCGACCCGCTTCGAGCATCTCGTCAGGCACAGCGGCCGCGGCGTAGATCCGGCACAGGTAGATGCCGTACGGATAGACGACGCTCGGGAGCAGAACCGCCCAATAGGTGTTGGACAAGTCGGCTTTCGCCATCAGCAGGTACTGCGGAATGGCCAGGGTGATCTGCGGGATCAGCACGGATGCCAGCAGGATCCCGAACATGATGTTGCGACCGCGAAAGCGGTACTTCGCCAGGCCATAGCCAGCCATCGCGGAGAACGCGACGGCGAGGAGCGACCCGGCGCCGGCGTACAGGAGGCTGTTGCGGGCCCACGTCAGGTACAGGCCGTTCTCGTACGTCAGCATGGCGCGGACGTTGTCCGCCATCCCACTGCCGAAGCTTGGAGCCAGCGTGAACGTCGAGAACAGTTTCGAGCGGTCCTTGGTCGCCGCGATGACGACCCAGAGCACCGGGACGAGCGTGTACGCCGCCCCGATCAGCAGCACGATCGTCGGGATCAGCCCGAGTCGTCGCGGACGCGACCTGCGTGCCCGCCGGCTGTTGTGAGCCTGCGGCCCGAGCACCTGGGCCTCTACGAGTGCGGTCATGAATCCTCACCGAATGCGCGGCGCTGCACGAACTGGAGCGCGAGCAGGGATACCAGGAGCGTGCCGACGGCCAGCAATACGGAGGTGGCGGCGGCGGAGTAGATGTCGTTCTTGATGAACGCCTGCGTGTAGATGTGCATCAACGGCATCCACGTCGTCGGCAGCACGTTGGTCAGCGGTCGCAACGTGAACGGCTCGTTGAAGATCTGCAGCGTGGCGATGATCGAGAAGATCGATGTCATCACCAGCGCCGGCCGCAGCAGCGGGAGTTTCACCCAGCGAGCGACCTGGTACTCGGTGCAGCCGTCGATGCGCGCGGCATCGAAGAGCTCCGCCGGGATCGCCCGCAGACTGGTGTAGAGCACCACCATGTTGAAACCGACGCCGCCCCAGATCGCGATGTTGGCGACGGATCCCCAAATCATCGTCGGGCCGAAGAAGTCCGGCTTCGGCAACCCGACGCTGCCGGCGGCGTACCGGAACGGGCTCATGCTCGGCAGATACATGAAGCCCCAGAGCAGCGATGCGATGACGCCGGGGACGGCGTAGGGAAGGAAGATCGCCAGCCGGCTGAAGTTCTTGAAGCGAGTGCGGGGTGCGTCGAGCAGCAGAGCGAACAGCGTGGCCAGCCCGAGCATGATCGGCACGATGATCAGGCCGATCGCCAGCATTCTCAGCAGGCTGTGCAACAACTCTGAATCGCGGAGTGCGTCGGCGTAGTTGCCGAGACCGACAGACACCTCGGTACGGCGGACCTTCGACGGCCCGCCGATCGTGCGGCCCCCCGAGACCCGCAGGCCAAGCGTGCTCAGATACGCCGAGTAGCCGATGGGTACGAGAACCAAGCCGACGAACATGACGGCGGCCGGCGCGATGAACCCGTATCCGGCGTACCTCGACGTCCGGTGCCGGCGCCGCGTGTGCACGGTGGTCGCCATGTCGCTCCTCACGCCGGTCCGGACGAGTGTGCGGTGCGCCGCCCACGGCCCGGTCGTGGGACCGGGCCGCGGGGGGCGTTACTACTTGACGGCGAAGCCGGTCTTCTTGAGGTCGTCGATGGTCACCTTGTTCATGGTGTCCAGCGCTCCGCCGAAGTCGGCCTTGTCCTTCAGCGCCTTGCCGAACGCGTCGCGGTAGGAGTTGTAGGTGATGTTCACGTTGGGGCCGAACGTGAAGCCCTTAGCCGTGGTGGAG
>JBDSAK010000411.1:0-8845 GCA_039922195.1 Mycobacteriales bacterium | reverse complement strand
CCTGGCCGGGCCCGCCCGGGCCAAGCACAAGAAGTCCCTCCGAAGCCGCCCGATCGGCTTCTTGTTCGTGCTGCCGTGGATCCTCGGCCTGCTGCTGTTCTACGTCGGCCCGATGCTCGCGACGCTGTGGATGTCGTTCACCAACTACAAGTACTCCAACCGGCTCGGCACCCCGGTCGACTACGTCGGCTTCAAGAACTGGTCTCGGGTATTCGATGACCCGCTGGTCGCGATCGGCGCGAAGGTCACGCTGAGATTCGCCGCCTTCTTCATCCCGCTGTCGATGATCCTGCCGCTCGCGGTCGCCTACCTGCTGACGAGCAAGCACCTGTGGGGACGTGGGTTCTTCCGGGCGATGTTCTTCCTGCCGGCCGTCGTACCCGCTGTGTCCGGCCTGTTCATCTGGTCGGGCTACCTCAACTCGCAGGACGGCTGGCTCAACCGACTCCTCGGCGTGTTCAAGATCCCCGGCCCCGAGTGGGCGACCAACCCGACGTGGGTGCTGCCCTCCTACGCGTTGATCGCGACCTGGGGAGTCGGCAACGCCGTCCTGATCTTCATCAGCGCGCTCAACGGCGTACCGAAGGATCTCTACGAGGCCGGCCGCCTGGACGGCGCCGGCTCGTGGCATCTGTTCCGCAACGTGACGTGGCCGATGATCTCGCCGATCACCTTCTACAACCTGGTCATCACGCTGGTCGCCCTCGGCCAGTACTTCATCGTGCCGTTCATCCTCACCCGGGGCACCGGTGAGCCAGACAATGCCGCGTCCTTCTACACGGTCTACTTCTACAAGGAGAGCTTCAACAACTACGACGCCGGCTACGGCGCGGCCCTTGCCTGGTTGATGTTCATCGTCATCATCTCCATCACCGGGCTGCTCTTCTGGTCGCAGCGGTTCTGGGTCCACTACGAATTCCAGGAGAACAAGTGACCGCGACAACGGTGACTGCGAAGCGACTCGGGAAGGCCTTCGCGGAGCCGAAGTCGAACAATGCCCATCGCGCGCGGTCGGTGACGCGGCTGCTCCGGACTGGGACCGTCACGCTGTTCGCCCTGATGTGCCTTGGCCTGTTCCTTTCCCCGTTGGCCTATATGGCGTCGACCGCTTTGAAGAGCGACAAGCAGATCTCCGACACCAACCAGCCGCTGCTGCCCAAGGACCCGTCGACCGCGGTCGTCGCCGGCAAGAAGGTCCCGGTGCTCAACGTTCCACTCACGAGTGGCACGCGCAGCCTCGCATTGGTGAAGAAGGGGCCGAAGGAAAGCATCTTCGTCGACCCCGGCAAGCCGGAAGAGAAGATCACCTGGGTAGGCAACTGGCGGACGCTGAAGCCGTCCTACCACCTCGCCCCGCAGTGGTCTAACTTCTCCCGCGCGTGGGGGGCTCTCAACATCACACTGCTGCTGAAGAACACCGCGGCGATCGCGATCCTGGGCATGATCGGCACGGTCATCTCGTCCGTGCTGGTGGCCTACGGCCTGTCGCGGTTCCGCGTGCCCTTCGCCAAGACCATCATGGCGACCCTGGTTGCGGCGATCATCCTGCCGCGGTTCCTGCTGATCACACCGCTCTACGCGGCGTACCTGAAGATCGGCTGGATCGGCACCTGGTGGCCGCTGATCATTCCGCACTTCTTCTCCAACGCGTACAACGTCTTCCTGCTCCGGCAGTTCTTCCTCACGATCCCCGCGGAAATCGACGAGGCCGCTGCACTCGACGGAGCGGGTCCGCTCAAGACGCTGTGGTCGGTGATCATCCCGCAGGCACGCCCCGCGATCCTCGTCATCGCGCTGTTCCACTTCTACTTCGCCTGGAACGACTTCTTCGAGCCCTACGTCTACCTCGCTTCGGCGGCCGACCTGCAGCCGATCTCGGTCGGCCTGTACCGCTTCCTCGGTCTCTACAGCGTGCAACTCGGCCTGCTGCAGGCGGGTGCGGCGCTGGGAATGGCCATTCCGGTGCTCGTCTTCATCGTCTTCCAACGTGCGTTCCTGCGCGGGATCGACCTCTCCGGCAGCACCAAGGGCTGACGCCGCTTCGCACGCCTACTCGACAAGGGACCACATGACGCTTTCTGCTGCCCTGCCAGCCGGCTTCGTCTGGGGCGCTGCCACTGCGGCGTACCAGATCGAGGGCGGTAAGGAACTCGACGGACGTACGCCATCGATCTGGGACACCTACTCGCACACGCCGGGGATGGTTGCCAATGGTGACACCGGCGACGACGCGTGCGACTCGTACCGCCGGTGGCCCGAAGACCTCGAGCTGCTCAAGAGGCTCGGCGTCGACGCGTATCGCTTCTCGACCGCCTGGCCGCGCGTCGTCCCGGACGCGTCCGGCCAGGCGAATCCGCTGGCGATCGCGCACTACTCGCGGATGGTCGACGACCTGCTAGAAGCCGGGATCACGCCGCTGATCACGCTCTACCACTGGGACCTTCCGCAGTATGTGCAGGACGCCGGCGGCTGGCCGAGCCGCGACACCGCGGACAAGTTCGCCGACTACGCGGGCATCATGGCGCGCGCACTGGGCGACCGGGTGACCGACTGGGTCACCGTCAACGAGCCGCTGTGCGTCGCCTGGATCGGCCACCTCGACGGCCGGATGGCTCCTGGCGACACGGACATCGCGATCGCCGTCCCGGCGTCGTACCACGTGCTGCTCGGTCACGGCCTGGCCATGGCGGCACTGCGGGCGGAGTCGAGTCAGCCGGCATCGGTCGGCATCGTGCTCAACCTGAGCCCGATCGAACCGGCCACCGACAGCCCCGCGGACGCCGCCGCGACGGCCATCAAGGACGGCCACATCAATCGCTGGTTCCTCGACCCGGTATTCGGCCGGGGATTCCCAGCGGACGTCGTCAAGCACCACGGCGTCGAGCTGCCGATGCAGGACGGCGACCTGGACATCATGTCGGCGCCGATGGACTTCCTCGGCATCAACTACTACTTCCGCGAAGTAGTGGCTGCCGACCCGAGCGATCCCGTACTCGGTGCGCGCCAAGTGCCCGTGCCGGGGGCACGGACGACGGCGATGGGCTGGGAAGTGCACCCCGACGGGCTCGAGCAGATCCTGGTTCGCGTTGCGCGGGAGTATCAGCCGCCGGTCATCTACGTGACCGAGAGCGGCTGCGCCGTCGACGACACAGTCGAAGCGGACGGCTCGATCAACGACGCCGACCGCACCGAATACCTCGAGTCGCATCTTGCCGCGTGTGCCCGCGCGGTCGAGCAGGGTGTGCCGCTCAAGGGCTACTACGCCTGGTCGCTGCTCGACAACTTCGAGTGGGCCTACGGCTACGAGAAGCGGTTCGGGCTCGTGCGCGTCGACTACGACACCTACGAACGGACTATCAAGGCCAGCGGCCGCCGATACGCCGACATCATCACCGAGCACCGCGCGGCAACCGCAGCCCGCTAGTCCTCGTCGCCCGGCCGGCGCCGGGCCACTCGGATCGCGAGCGGCAAGTGTCGCGCGACGTCGCCGGCAGCTATCGGGCCGCTCGCCCGGTCGGCGTCTGCGGCCAGGCGCCCAGCGAGTCCGTGCAGCCAGGCGCCGGCGGCGGCGGCGTGGGACGCGTCGCACCCCGTCGCCAGCAGCGTGCCGATGGCGCCGCTGAGAACGTCACCGGTGCCCGCTGTCGCCAGCCACGGCGTACCGGTCGGGTTGATGTATGCACCACCTCCGGGAGACGCCACGACCGTCGTCGTGCCCTTGAGGAGTACGACGACCCCCAGTTGGTCGGCGGCTCGACCTGCCCACCCGAGCCGGTCGGCGCGCACGTCGTCAGCGCTGTCACCCATCAGCCTGACGAACTCGCCGACGTGCGGCGTGAGAACCGTAGGAGCGCGTCGCCGCAGCGCTTTCGCATGCTGGGCGGCGACGGTCAGGCCGTCAGCGTCGATGACAACCGGAACGTCGGTATCGAGTACAGCGAGCAGCAGCTCGCGGGCGCGGGCGTCGGTGCCCATTCCTGGACCGACCACCCACGCGTCGACCTTGCCGGCAGCCCCCACGTTCTGCGCGTCCGCTCCGGCAGACACGACGACCTCGGGCCACGCCGCGCGAACGGCTGCGGCGGCCGCATCGTCTGACATGAAACGCACCATGCCCGCCCCGGTCGCGATCGCGCCGCTGCAACACAGCACCGCGGCGCCGGTGTACGCGTCGCTGCCGGCGATCACCCCGACGACCCCACGCGTGTACTTCGACGACTCGGGCGGCGGAGTTGGGATTGCCGCAGCGACGTCGGCGGCGTCGAGGACGCGCACGTTCGACGTCCCGAGATGCGCGAACAGCCCGATGTCCGCAACCTCGACCTGCCCGGCGTACTCGGCTCCGGGACCCACGAGAAGGCCCGGCTTGAGGCCGCCGAACGTGACTGTCACGTCGGCGCGAACGGCGGCTCCGCTGACCGCTCCGGTATCCGCGTCGACTCCACTCGGCATGTCGACGGACACGACGAAACGCGCGGCACTCGCAGCTCTGGCCAGTTCCGGCATGCGCAGCGATCCAGTGAACCCCAGCCCGGTGAGCCCGTCGATCACGAGATCGCATCCCTGCAGCTCAGCCGGCCCCACACCGCGGGCGCCCGCCATGCGCAAGATGGCGAGGGGTAGGGCGCCGTGCTCGTCGCGCGGTTCCGCCGCGATGACGACGTCGACGCGCGCACCACGCTGCTGCAGCTTCACGCCCGCCCACAACGCGTCGGCACCATTGTGTCCGCTGCCCGCGAGGACGACGACCCGGGCGCCGTACACCCGGCCCAGTATCAGTGCGGCGCGCCGGGCAACGGCTGTCGACGCGCGGTCGATGAGCACTGCCTCGCCGACGAAGCGCTGCGCTGAAGTGTCAGCCGCGCGGCACTGCTCAACCGTGTACACGTCCCGCACGTCGGGTTCCCTTCAGCGCCGCATCAACCAGAGGCCGTACGTCGCGTGGGTGAGTGAGTCCACGATCTCACCGGATCGCAGCATCTCCTCGAACCGATCGATCGAGAAGCGTGCGACGAGCATGTCCTGCTCGGTGGCCTCACGCTCGGGCTCGCCGAGTGAAGGTCCAGTGCCGCGAACGCGTGCATCTCCTGACTGCAGAACCCCGATGCGACGTACATCGTGTCGCCGAGACGCTCGACCCGCCCAGCAACCAGACCGGTCTCCTCGCGAAGCTCCTGCCGCGCAAGGGCTTCCGGCGTGATCTGCGGGCCGCTCTCGTAGGCGCCTTGCGGCAACTCCCAGACTCGACGGCCAAGCGTGTAGCGGTACTGCTCGACGAGCCACACGCCGGGACCGTCGTCGCCTTCGTCGATCGCCAGCACTATCGCCATCGGCGGCTTGTCGACCACCGAGTAGACGCCCTGTGATCCGTCGTCGCGCTGCACTCGGTCCTCGCGCAACGACAACCACTGATTGCGGTAGACCTCGCGGCCGCTGAGACGTTCGATCACTCGACGGTGACCGACTTGGCCAGATTGCGGGGCTGGTCCACGTCATGGCCGCGAGCCGTGGCGATCTCGCAGGCAAAGATCTGCAGGGGAACGGTGGTCACCAGCGGCGCCAGCAGGGTGGGCATCACCGGCACGCGGATGATCTCGTCGGCGTAAGGCTCGACGGCCTCGTCGCCCGCCTCCGCAATGGCGATCGTGAATGCCCCGCGCGCCCTGACCTCCTGGATGTTGCTGATCATCTTGGCGTGCAGCACGCTGCGCCCGCGCGGCGACGGAACGACGACGATCACCGGTGTCCCCTCAGCGATCAGCGCGATCGGTCCGTGCTTCAACTCCCCCGCGGCGAAGCCTTCGGCGTGCATGTACGCGAGTTCCTTGAGCTTGAGTGCGCCCTCGAGCGCGACGGGGTAGCCGACGTGCCGGCCGAGGAAGAGCACCTGCTGGGTGTCGGCGAGCTTGCGCGCGAGTTCACGCACCGGGCCGAGCTGTTCGAGCACCTCCTCTATCAAGGCGGGGGCCGCGTCGAGCTCCGCGACGATGGCCGCGACCTCGTCGGCGTACTTGGTGCCACGGACCTGCGCGATGTACAGGCCGACGAGATAGACCGCGACGACCTGCGTGAGGAACGCCTTCGTCGATGCAACGGCCACCTCCGGCCCGGCGCGGGTGTACAGGACGGCGTCGGACTCTCGCGGAATCGTCGAGCCGTTGGTGTTGCAGATCGCGAGTACCCGCGCCTGCTGCTCCTTGGCATGGCGCAGCGCCATGATCGTGTCCATGGTCTCGCCGCTCTGACTGATGGCGATGACGAGAGTGGAACGATCGAGCACCGGGTCGCGATAGCGGAATTCGGAGGCGAGCTCGACTTCGCACGGAATACGCGTCCAGTGCTCGATCGCGTACTTCGCGATCATGCCGGCGTGGTACGCCGTGCCGCACGCGATGATGAAAATCTTGTCGATCCCGCGCAGGTCCTCGTCCGAGAGGCGCACCTCGTCGAGAACGATCGTGCCGGTCTCACCCAGTCGGCCGAGCAACGTGTCAGCGACGGCCTTCGGCTGCTCCGCAATCTCCTTGAGCATGAAGTAGTCGTAGCCGCCCTTCTCGGCGGCGCTCGCATCCCAATCGACGGTGAACTCCTTGACGTCGGCAGCCGTCCCGTCGAAGTTGGTGACGGCCCAGCTGTCACGACGAAGCTCGACGACCTGGTCCTGCCCGAGCTCGACGGCATCACGGGTGTGCGCGATGAACGCCGCTACGTCGGACGCGAGGAAGTTCTCACCCGAACCAAGACCCACGACGAGCGGTGAGTTGCGGCGTGCGCCGACAACCACGTCCGGTGAGTCGCGGTGCACCGCGACGAGAGTGAATGCGCCGTCCAGTTGCTGGCACACCGCGCGCATCGCTGCGGCAAGGTCACCCGCGTAGGCGTCCTCGAGCAGGTGGGCAACCACTTCGGTGTCGGTTTCGCTGCGCATCTCGTGGCCCGTTTCGGTGAGACCGCGGCGCAGCGCCGCGTAGTTCTCGATGATGCCGTTGTGTACGACGGCGAGCGCGGTCGTGCAGTCGTGATGCGGATGCGCATTGCGATCTGTCGGACCGCCATGCGTCGCCCAGCGGGTATGCCCCATACCAGTGGTGCCGGTGAGCTCGGTGCCGATCAGCTCCTTCTCGAGATTCGCGAGCTTGCCGGCCTTGCGCTCGACGACGACCGCTCCGTCATGGATGACCGCCACTCCGGCCGAGTCGTAGCCGCGGTATTCGAGCCGGCGGAGGCCTTCGACGACGACGTCGAGTGCCTGTTGCTCCCCGACGTAGCCGACGATGCCGCACACAGGCTGAATCCCTCCGGGGATGACGCGAACGGGTCTTCAGGGTACCGGCCCTGAGTGGTCGCCGTCGGTCTAGACCGCGCCGACCACCGACTAGACCAGAACGCGGCGTACGACGTCGGCGATGCGTTGGGCTGAAGAGTCGGCGACGTCCTGCGTCTGTGCCTCGACCATCACCCGGACGAGGGGCTCGGTGCCCGACGGGCGCACGAGAACTCGACCACTGTCGCCGAGCTCGGCTTCGACGGTGGCGACAATGTCAGCGACCTCGTCCGCCTCGGCGAGCCGCGTGTTGTCGGCGACCCGAACGTTGAGGAGAACCTGCGGAAGTCGCCTCATCACTGCCGCGAGATCGGCGAGCGACTTGCCCGTCTCCGCCATGCGCGACAGCAGCGACAGCGCCGTGACGACACCGTCGCCCGTGGTTGCATGGTCGAGGAAGATGACGTGGCCTGACTGCTCGCCGCCGAGCCGTGCACCCGATTCGCGCATCGCCTCGAGGACGTAGCGGTCGCCGACAGCCGTCTGGGTAACCGCAATGCCGTGTTCGGCCATCGCAAGCTTGAACCCGAGGTTGGTCATGACCGTCGTGACCACCTCGGCACCTGGCAGTTTCCCAGCTTCGTGCATCGCGACCGCGAGGATGGCGAGGATCGCGTCACCGTCGACGATGGTGCCGGCGGAATCCACCGCCAGGCAGCGATCTGCGTCGCCGTCATGCGCGATACCGACATCGGCACCGTGCTCTACGACGAGCTTCGCCAAGGTCTCGATATGCGTCGATCCGACGCCATCGTTGATGTTGAGACCGTCCGGCTCCGCGGCGACCGCGATGACCGTGGCGCCGGCTCGGCGCAGTGCTTCCGGTGCGACGTACCAGGCGGCACCGTGGGCGCAGTCGACGACTACGGTGATGCCGTCGAGCCGGCGGGTCGGCACGGTGAGCAGGTGGTCGACGTACCGGTCGACGAGTCCGAGCGCTTCCTTGACCCGTCCGACGGCAGCTCCGGTCGGGCGCTGCCACGGCTCAGCCATGCGCTTCTCGATGGCGTCCTCGACATCGTCGGCCAGCTTCATGCCGAGTTCGTTGAAGAACTTGATCCCGTTATCCGGCATCGGATTGTGACTTGCCGACAGCATGACGCCGAGCTCCGCGCTGAGCGTCTGCATGATGTAGGCGACTCCCGGCGTCGGAATGACGCCGAGCAACATGACATCGGCACCCGCAGATGCGAGACCCGCGACCACTGCTGCTTCAAGGAACTCGCCCGACGCGCGGGTGTCGCGCCCGACGATCGCGAGTGGTCGAGCGCCGTTGTGCGACTCGGCGACCACATGCGCGGCCGACACCGACAGGGCGAGCGCCAGTTCGGGGGTGAGTGCGGAATTGGCGAGACCGCGAAAACCATCAGTGCCGAAGAGCCGTCCCATAGGGCGCGGCGCCGATCAGCGCTTGGAGTACTGGGGCGCCTTGCGGGCCTTCTTCAGACCGTACTTCTTGCGCTCCTTGATGCGAGCGTCGCGGGTCAGGAAGCCGGCCTTCTTCAGCGCCGGACGGTCCTC
>JBDSAK010000410.1:0-3558 GCA_039922195.1 Mycobacteriales bacterium | reverse complement strand
GTCGGCCCGTTGGCCGACCCGGCAAAACGCCCCCTCGTCCCGGGGCTAGCTACCGCCCTCTTTCAGCTCGACGGTGATGGGTGTGAACCCCGACCCGGTCACCTCGACGCCGGCCGTCTTCAGCTTGTCGAGCGCCTTCTGCGCGTAGTCGTTGCTGTATGCCGTCGCATCCGGCGCCTTGCTGATGACCGTCTTGCCCTCCGCGTTCTTGGCGGTCATCGCGACATCGACCGTCTGCTTCCACTTCGCGTCGTCGATCAGACCGATCCCGTTCGGCGCCGGCCAGATCAGCTTGTTGATTTCGTTCATCTGCCAGAGCTGGTGACTAGCTCCCAGCTTCGACCCCTTCGAGACGACGATGTCGCGGCACTTCTCCGCGTTGTCGCGGCAGAATGCCCAGCCCTTCATCGACCCGGTGAGGAACTTGACCGTCGTGTCCTGGTAGTCAGCGTCCTTGAGCTTCTCGGTGTTGGCCCAGATGGCGTCCTGCAACATCGCCGTGCCTTCGTCGTTCCAGTTGACCGCCGTGAAGTCCTCCGGCTTGTACAGCTTGCCGGTCTTCGGGTTCTTGGCCTCGAGCACCTGGGCGTATTCGTTGTAGGTCATCGCCTGCGCGGCATCGATGTCGCCTTTGAGCAGCGCCTGCATGTCGAATTGCTGCTGGACCAGCGTCACGTCCTTGCCCGCATCAAGACCGGCCTTGGTCAGTCCGGCAAACAGTTCGAACTCGTTGCCGAATCCCCAGTTGCCGACCTTCTTGCCCTTGAGGTCTGCCGCGGTCTTGATGGTCTTTTCCGCGAACGCGACTTGCAGGGTGCCCGAGCGCTGGAAGATCTGACCGACGTCGGTGATGCCCGCGCCCTGCTCCCGCGATGCCAGCGCCTTCGGCACCCAGGCGATCGCGAAGTCAGCCTGGCCTTGGGCAAGGACGGTCTGCGGCACGATGTCGATGCCGCCCTCGAGGATCTCGACGTCGAGGCCCTCGTCCTTGTAGAAGCCCTGATCCACAGCGGCGAAGTAGCCGGCGAACTGGGCTTGGGTGAACCACTGCAGCTGCAGCTTGACCTTCTTCATCGGACCCGCGGCTACCGCGCTGGAGGCCTGCGAGGCCGCCGAACTCGCTCCGGAGGCAGCCGAGCTCACCGCCGACGCAGCTTGTGAACCGACCGACGCAGCTGCGGAGGCCGCGGCGCTTGTTGCGCTGGAAACTGCAGACTTGGCCTTGTCACCGTCGTCGTCGGAGCAGCCGGCAACCACCATCGCCAGCGCGGCTCCGGCCGCGACGCGGCGCAGAAGTGAGGACTTCATCGTGTAACCCTCCAGGGTTGGTTGTGTTCGGGTGATCAGTGCGCGCTTCCGGCGCGCCATGGCATGGCGATGCGTTCGAGCAGGAGAGCGGTCAAGTAGAACGTCAGTCCGAGCACGCAGGACGCGACGACGTACGCCCACGCCCTGGGGTACGCCGTGTTGGCTGCGGCCGACGTGATGCGGCTTCCGAGGCCGGTCTGCAGCCCGCCGAAGTACTCGGAGACCACGGCGGCGATGACCGAGAGCGAGGACGCGAGCCGGAGACCGGTGAACACGAAGGGCAACGCACCGGGCAGCCGGACTGTTCGGGTGAGCTGCCAGGGACTCGCCGCATAGCTGTGCAGCAGCTCCAGGTGCACGGGGTCGATCTGCCGCAGCCCGCGCACCGTGTTGACGAACACCGGGAAGAAGACGACGACGGTCACCACGAGCCGGCGCGGGACTGCGCTCGTCGAGGAGAACATCGTGTTGAACAGCGGCGCGAGCGCGATGATCGGCATCGCGTTGACGGCCGCCGCGACCGGCGTGAGCATCTCGTCGGCCAGCCGGAATCGAGCGGCGAAGATGGCCACCGCGATCGCCAGGATGCTGCCGACGATCAAGCCGACCAGTGCGTTGGCTCCGGAAACCTTGGCCGAGTCGAAGATGCCCTGCGCATTCGCAGTCACCTGGTCCCAGATCGCCGTCGGCTTGGGCAAGACGTAGGGCTTGATGTGGCGAGTCACCACGAACATCTGCCACAGCAGGAGGAAGCCAGCCCCTACCACGACGGGCGGCAGCACCCGCCGCAGATCGACTCGTGACCTGGCCGCCGCGGTCATCGGCGATCAGCCGTCGTGATCGGACGCGCTGCGTCGTCGGGCGACGGCTCGCGTCCGCGCAACGCCTCGCGCACCTCGGTGATCTTGGTGAAGAACGCCGTGGACTCGCGGGTGTCCTCGACGCGGTCACCCAGGTCGACTTCGACGACACGGGTGATGCGCCCCGGGCGGGCGGACATCACGACGACCCGGTCGGAGAGGTAGACCGCCTCCGGAATCGAGTGCGTCACGAATACCACCGTCGTATGCGTCTCGGCACAGATGCGGACGAGCTCGGCCTGCATGCGCTCGCGAGTCATCTCGTCGAGCGCTCCGAACGGCTCGTCCATCAGCAACAGTTTGGGTTTCTCGGCCAGCGCTCGGGCGATCGCGACGCGCTGCTGCATTCCGCCGGACAGCTGCGAGGGCCGGTGCGAGGCGAACTCCCCCAGTCCGACAAGCTCGAGGAGTTCGAGCGAACGCGTCCTACGGTCGCGTTTGGACATTCCGTGCAGCTCCAGCGGCAGCTCGATGTTGCTGGCGACGGTGCGCCACTCCAGCAGCCCCGCTGCCTGGAACGCGATGCCGTAGTCCTGGTCGATCCGCGCAGCGCGTGCGGTCTTGCCGTTGACCGCGATGTCACCCGCCGATGGCTCGACCAGGTCGGCGATGAGCCTGAGCAAGGTGCTCTTCCCGCAGCCGGACGGTCCGATCAGCGAGACGAACTGGCCTACCTCGACGATCAGGTCGACGTTGTCCAGGGCGCGCACCTCATCGCGGCGGCCGGTGCCGAACACCTTGCTGACACCGGAAACCGCCACCGCGGGAACGCTCACGCCGCTGCCACCTCTCGCGGTTGGTGCGCGCGCAGCGCGAGGTCGAACACCGTCACCACACCGGCGACAACCACTCCGAGCAGCGCGGCGCCGATGATGGCTGTGTAGACCTTCGCGGGGTCGCCGGTCGCCTGCTGCGCGTATTGGATGATGAGTCGGCCGATCCCTCCACGCGTCCCCGTGGAGATCTCGGCAACGATCGCACCCACGACCGCCGACGCACCGGCGAGCCGCAGAGCGGGCACGACGTACGGAACCGAGGCCGGGAGCCGCAACCGCCACAGGGTCTGCCATGACGATGCCGCATAGCTGCGCATGAGTTCGACGGAGGCATCCGACGGCGATTGGAGCCCGCGCAGGGCGCCGACCGCGACGGGGAAAAACGCCAGGTACGACGCGATGACCGCCACGGACATCCACGGCTGCCAGGCGATGCTGCCGATGTGCAACCGGCCGCCCCAGCCGACCACGAGGGGTGCCAGCGCTACGAGCGGCACCGTCTGGCTCAGCACGACGTAGGGCAGCAGCCCCCGCTCCGCCAGTCGGAAGCGCTGCATGAGGATGGCCAGCAACAGGCCGACGACGGCTCCCAGGAGGCAGCCGGCCACGGCTAG